>NZ_VRVC01000079.1:0-23661 GCF_008040005.1 Methylobacterium sp. WL19 | reverse complement strand
GGGGATGGACGTGGGCAGGGCATAGGACAGGGCGGCGTCGGTCGCGGCCCGATCGTCGGCGGTGGCTATGGCCGCGGCGCCGGATTCAATCGTGGTGGCTACGGCTACAATCGTGGCTACGGCCGAGGATATGGCTATGGCGGTCTCGGCCTCGGATTGGGTCTAGGCCTCGCGGGCGCCGGTCTCGGCTACGGCTACGGCAGTAGCTATTACGGCAACGATTACTACGACGGCGGCTATTACCGCGGCGGCTACGCGCCGGCCTATTATGGAGGTGCGGTAGAGGTTCAGCAGGATGTCGGCGGGTCCGACCAGGACGTGGCCTACTGCATTCAGCGCTTTCGCTCCTACGATCAGCGGTCGGGCACCTATCTCGGCAATGACGGCCTGCGTCATCGCTGCCCGCAGTAACGCCTTTCGTCCTGGCGCGATTGCCTGACCCTCACCGAGTCCGGAAGCCCCGCAGCCCCTGCCGCGGGGCTTCGTCGCATCTATGGCCCCGCGTCTGCTCGGCAGAGGAGGGACGACGTCGAGGCTCGAGGTTCTGTCACCGGCATCCGGAACCCGCGTCCACCTCCGAAACGGCGCATCTTCCGGTGCCGGGCGGCATGGCGTAACGCCCTATCATGATGGCTTCCGGTCCTCTCCTCGCTCCCGACGACATCGCGCATGTCATTCAGATCGCGCTCGCGCCCGCCTTCCTGCTGACGGCGCTGGCGACGCTGCTCAACGTCTTCTCCACGCGCCTCGGGCGGGTGGCCGACCGGGTGGATGACGCCGCCGACCGGCTGCAGAAGGCGGATGCGGACGAGGCCGCCCACCTGTCGTACCAACTGGCCTATCTGCGTCGGCGGTCCTTCATGCTCGACGTGGCGGTGGTCCTCGCCTCGTTCGGCAGCATCATGACCGGCATCGCGGTGCTGACGCTGTTCGTGGGGGCCTTGCGCGATGCGGCCACGGCATCCGTCCTGTTCGGCTGCTTCGGCATCGCCCTGGTCTGCACGGTGGCGGCCATCGTCGCCTTCCTCATCGAGATCCTGATGGCGGGCCGCCGCATCCGGGACGAGGTCGACCGCCAGACGGTCGAGGCTTCGGACCGGGAAGCGGGCGGACCCGAGATCCCCCGTCGCTCGCCTCGACAGCGCCGGTCTTGACCGGGGCCGGCGATCTCACGTCCCGTCGGGCGTGTCGCCATGCGTGTCGAGCCAGCGCACGGCGCCGCTGAGGTCGAAGCCCCGCTCCCGGCCATAGGCCAGGAGGTCATCGCGGCGCAGACGCCCCGCCAGCACTTCGGACAAAGCCCACAGGGTCAGCGAGCGCGAGCCGCTGCGGCAATGGGCGAGGACCGGGCCGGGTGCGCTCTCCACGGCCTCACGGAAACGCGCGACGTCCTCATGGGTGATGCCGGGGCCGGTGACGGGGATATGGAGATAGGCGAGTCCCGCCGCCTCGGCCGCCGCCGCTTCGGCAGCGCTGCCCAACTGGTCCGGCTCCTCGCCTTCGGGACGGTTGTTGATGAGCAGGGCAAAGCCCTTCGTGGACAGGTCCGCGATCTCCGCCTCGTTCGGCTGGCCGGAGACCGACAGGCGGGACTCGATGGGCGTGATCGTCATGGGGCCTCTCTCGTTGGCTGCCGTCGGGCCGTGCGGTTTCCGCTTGCCGGAGGAGGGCGCTCTGCCGGGGACGAACGGGGCATGTTCATTCCACCGCACCGCCCATCGTGAACCCGCGACGGGGCTCGTCCGTTTCCAATCCGATCCCTCAACCCGCCTTCAGGACGACCACCATGGCCGATGCAAGACAGATCGTCGATGCGCTCGTACGCTCACGCAAGGGCGGGATCGCCGCCACGGCCGCCCTCGGGGGCCTCGCCCTCGTCGCGGGTCTGGCGCTGCGGGCACTCCGTCCCTCCGCGGCGTCCGAGACCCCCGATCTGAGCCAGGTCGGCGAGGACGAGGCGCGCGTCATGCTGCGCGCCATGGTGGCCGCGACTTTGGCCGACGGCATCGTCGATCAGCAGGAGCGCCGGCGCCTCGACGCGGCGGTGGAGGCGGCCGGCATCGACCGGGATGGCCGCGCATGGCTGGAGAAGGAGCTCACCGACCCGGCCGAGATCGACGAACTCGCCGAGCGCGTGGAGTCGCCGGAGCAGGGCGCGCGCCTCTATGCGGCAGCGCGTCTGGCCATCGATGCCGATACGCTGCAGGAGCGGGAGTTCCTGAAGCGCCTCGCCGAAGCCCTCGACGTTCCGCAGGACGTGGCCGCGCGGGTCGATGCCGGACTGGAGGAGGCCTAAGACCGCAGCCGGATCACTTCCCCACCCATTCGTGCCCTGCCACCAGCGCCTCCACCGAGCGCGTCCAGGTGCCGGGCTGGTCGGTGGAGCCGGTGCCGAGCGCCCGCTGGACCATGACGCTGTCGCTCCAGCGGCCGTACTTGTAGCCCACCGCCGGCAGCAGGCCGACGCGAACGAAGCCGCAGGCTTCGTGGAGCCGCAGGGACGCCTCGTTCTGCGCGTCGATATAGCCGATCATCTGCCGGTAGCCGCCGGCGGCGCAGGCCTCGATCAAAGCCGGCAACAGGCGCCGGCCGATGCCGGCGTTCAGGTGCTCGTGATGGACATAGATCGAGTGCTTGAGCGTGTAGCGGTAGGCCGGCCGTTTGCGGAACGGTACGGCATAGGCATAGCCCGCCACTACCCCGTCGCGATCGGCGACGAGGTGGGGCAGACGCTTCTTGCGCATGGCCTTGCGGCGGCGCTTGAGGTCGTCGGGATGGAGCGGATCCTCCTCGAAATCGCCGACATCCCCCACGCCCCGCCGGATATGGTGAGCGTAGATCGCCACCATGGCCGGCACGTCCGGATCCGAGGACGGCCGGATGATCACTTCGGGATCGGAGGCGGTGGGCGGCCCGTCCGGACTCACGGGCGGTTCTCGCGCATGACGTAGGTGTAGAACCGGATCGTCCCGTCGGGATCGACGTTGCGGAACACGCCCTGGATCTCGGCCTCGAAGCCCGGGAACAGGTTCGCCGAGCGTTCGAACATCTTGAAGTAATCCAGCATGGGTTTCGCCCGCTCGTCCAGTCGCTCGCCCGGCAGCACCGTGCCGATGCCCGGCGGGTAGACCAGAAGCAAGGTCGTCGCCACACGGCCCTCGGCTTCCGCGATCGGCACGTAATCGACGTTGTTGCGGGTGAGCTGCTGCACCGCCTCCTTCGGGGTCATCACCATCTCGGGCAGGTGCCCCGGCTCGAACTGCTTGCGCTGGAGCGTGCTGGTGCCGTGCTCGCGGTGGAAGGCGTGGAAATCCGCGCAGAGGTCGCGCAGGCGCACGCCCTTGTAGCGGTTCGGCCGGCGCCGGACGAATTCCGGCATGGCATCCTCGAGCGGCACGTTCTCGTCATGCAGGCGCTTGAAGGCCACGAGGCCGGAGATGAGCGTGCCGGCCTTGGAGGATTCGACGCCCGGTGTCAGCAGGAAGAGGAGCGAGTTGAGGTCGTTCTTCTCCGGCACGATCCGGTTTTCACGCAGATACTGGGCGACGATCGGGGCCGGTACGCCATGATCGGCATATTGCCCCGTGCGGCGGTCGAAGCCGGGGGTGAGCACGGTGAGCTTGTTCGGGTCGGTCATGGCGTAGTTCGGCGCCACATGGGTGAAGCCGTGCCAGGCGGCACCGGGGGTCAGCTCCCAGTATTTGGCGTCGCTGGCGAGCTCGTCCGTCGAGACGCTCTCCCACGGCACCTTGCCCTCCGGGCCCTTCACCGTGTCCGGCACGAAGGGGTCGAAGAACCAGCGGCGCAGGGGATCGCCCTCCTTCTCCTCGAATTCGCGGCGGATGGCGCGGACCTTCTTGCGCCATTCGATGCCGAGCCGGATCGTGTCGTCCCACAGGACGACGCCCGAGCGGCCCTTCATCATCTGCGCGCCGACATCCAGTGACGCGAAGAGCGGGTAGAACGGCGAGGTCGAGGCGTGGACGAGGAAGGTCTCGTTGAAGCGCCGGTGCTCGATGCGGCGGGTCTGGCCGCGGATATGGCTGTCCTTGGTGTGGATCTGCGAGGCCTGGGAGAAGCTCGCCAGCTGCTTGTGGGTGGATTGGGTGGCGATGATGCCCGGCGAGGTCTCGTCGAGGCCCTTCAGCCCCATGGCGAAGCGGCCGGCGAAGAGCGGGTGGAACTTCATGAAGCCCGCCCAGGCCTCGTCGAAGAGGATGTAGTCGCAGAGATGCCCGATCTTCTCGAGGATCATCTGCGCGTTGTAGATCGTGCCGTCATAGGTGCACTGCTCCACCACCGCGACGCGGAACGGGCGCTCGCGCTTCCAGGCCTCCTTGTCGGTGACGAGGGGGTTGGTGCGGATCTTCTCACGGATGGCCGCCTCGTCGAGGGCCTCGTGATACATCGGGCCGATCAGGCCGAAGCAGTTGCGGTCGGTCTCCAGGAAGACCGGAACCGCGCCGCCGAGGAACAGGGCGCCGTGATGGGCCGCCTTGTGGTTGTTGCGGTCGAACAGGACGAGGTCGCCCTCGGCCACCAGGGCCGAGAGCACGATCTTGTTGGAGGCCGAGGTGCCGTTGAGGACGAAATAGGTTTTTTCCGCACCGAAGATGACGGCGGCTTCCTTCTGCGCCTTGAGGGCGGGGCCCTCGTGGACGAGGAGATCGCCGAGATCGAGCACGGAATTGTCGAGGTCGTCGCGGAACACCGCTTCGCCGAGATGCTCCACGAAGATGCGCCCGATGGGGGAGCGGTTGTAGAAGATGCCGCCGTTATGGCCGGGGCAGGTCCAGAGCTGGTTGCCCTGCTCTGCGTAATCGACCAGCGCGCCGAAGAAGGGCGTCTTCAGGGTCTCGGCATATTGCTTGACCCGGCTCACGAGGCCGCGGGCGATGTAGTCCGGGGTCTCTTCCGCGAGGAAGATGTAGCCGTCGATGAAGTCGAGCACTTCGACGGGGATGTCCTCCAGGCGCTTGCGCCGGACCATGATGACGATGGGCATTTCCAGCCCGCGCTTCCGCATCAGGTTGATGAGGGCGGCGGCCTTGCCGTCGAGGCCGCGCTTGCCCCAATCCACCACCATGCAGCCGATGGCGGCATCGGTCTGGACCGCGATGGCCGCGTCCTCCACGCGGCGGGCGCGGACGACCTCGAAGCCGAGCTTTTCCACCGAGCCTATGATCTGCTGGACGCGCACGCCCTCGAGATCGTCCGGGTCGAAGTTCGGCGCGCACATGAGCACGGTGAAGCGGCGAAAGAAGTCCATGCGGGGGAAGGCTCCGGTGGTCGGATGAATCGAGGGGGGTGTGGGCGCGTTCGCGTTCCGGATCAACCGGGCCGGCCGGCGAGACTGAGCCGGCGGATGACGAGGTAGACGGCGAGCGCCGCGAGCGCGCCGATTCCCAGCGCGAGCAGCGACCCATTGTCGGATTCCGAAAAGAACAGGCCCTTGGTGTTCATGCCGAACACGCCCGTCACCAGGGTGGGCGGCAGGAACAGGGCCGTGAGGATCGACAGGGTGAAGAGCTGGCGGTTGGTGAGCGCGGTGGTGCGGGCGGCGATCTCGTCCTGCAGCAAGCGGCTGCGCTCGGACAGGACATGCATGTCGCGGTGGAGGGAATCGAGGCGTTGGACCACCCGCGCGGCCATGGCGCCCACCGCTTCGGGCAATTGATCTCCCTCCGTGCCGGCTTCGTCCTCGAGCCGGTGGAACACCGCCCGCAACCCGGCGAGCTGCCGGTGGGAGCGCACGGATTGGCGGCGGATCGGTCCCAGTGGCTTCGGGTCGTCCGCCCTGGACTCGTCGAGCATGTCGTCCTCGATGGCGTCGAGGGAGGAGGACAGGCGGTCGGCCGTGGCGATCAGCGCCTCGACGGTGCTGCCGACGAAGCGCTCCAGCAGCTTGGCCGGGCCGGGGACGAGGGTGCCGGACAAGACCGCGTCGCGGGCGGCCACCGCGCAGGACGTGGCGTGGCGGCGGCCGCTGACGAGGAAGCGCGGGCCGAGGATGCAATGGAGACGGCCGTTCGGCTCCTCGCTCGACGAGCCGTCGAAGGCGCGTTCCCGGTCGGCGATGACGAAACCGGCATGGGGGCCGTCCACGACGACGCGCTGATGCTCGTCGCGGGCGAAGGTCGCGGCGGCGAGCCGGGCCGGGCCGAGGCGTCCTTCGAGGATCAGCGCCTCTGTCCGCGCATCGACCAGATCGACATGGAACCAGACGAAGCCGTGATCCGGGTCGTCCAGCGAGGGAATCCCGTCCCCCGGTCCGACCTGGCGTCCCCGTCCCTCCGCGTCGAAGGTGAGGGCGAAGATCAGCCCCGGGAGGGGGGATTCCTCGATGAGAAGGTGCTGCATGGTGCGGTCGCGGCGATCATGGCCGGCAAAATGCCGGCTCACTATCGCGCTGGATCGCAACGCTGGGCGACACTGTGATGACGGAGGGGCACCTCCGCCGATCGATGCTCGGCCTGCGGGTCATGCGATCCGCAAGAGGGGGCGACGACGATTGGCTATCCTCAGCGGGTCACGACGCCCTTGTCGGCTTCCTTGACGCTGCCGTCGGCTTCCATGCGGTTCAGGCCCTTGTCCGCTTCCTTGCGAAGCACCTCAGCGAAGGCGGTGGCCTGATGTCCGACGAGAACCTTCATGTCGGCCGGAGCGACGGTCCAGATGACGGCAACGATGAACACCGTCGCGGCCATGCCATAGGCGAAGGTTTCCATGATGCCGAGCCAGCCAAGCAACAACGGGATGCTGCTCACGATCAATCCGATGAAGGAACTTCCAGTCAGAAAATAAACGGAGAAGAAGGTGATGACAGCCAGGCATATGGGCTTGACGAAACGGACGATGAAGCGTTCCATTGCATTTTATCTCCTATTACAGAGTTATTTCAAGAACTTTTCTAAGCTGCGATCAGTTGTTTGTTACGTATCGACAATGGGATGCGCCTTATAATTCGGTCTATCTCGTTTTCTGACCGCTCAAGTATCTACAAAAATCGTATCGATTCAATAAACGCCGCATACCAGAAGCTGAGGGAGAGTCCAGCGATTCTCCGGCTTTCGGCGTCGGATGCTGAATTCTACGAATCGAATAAGGAATGTGGTGCCGTTGCCGACGGGGGTCGCCATACTGTCATGCAGCTGTGATTCAAGCGTTCGGATGATTCCCATTCATCAGGAAGGCAATATCATGGACGGCACGCGCGCCGGGACTCGTCCTTTCGATATCGAGGCTATTCGCCGAGAGATGGCGGACGATTTCGATGAAGAGCTCGAGATGGAGCTCGAAGACGAGCGCCTCGAGCAACTCGTTAGCGAAATCGATGCCAGGCCTCGTCTGCCCACCATGGACCGGAAGATCTATTTCCGGGAGCTATTCCGACTGCAACACGAGCTGGTTCGTCTTCAGGATTGGGTGCAGGCCCAGAAACTACGCGTGGTTGTGATCTTCGAGGGGCGGGATTCGGCCGGCAAGGGCGGCGCGATCAAGCGCATCACCCAGCGTCTCAATCCCCGCGTCTGCCGCGTGGCTGCGCTCCCGGCTCCTAACGAGCGCGAGCGTACGCAATGGTACTTCCAGCGCTACGTGGCGCATCTGCCGGCGGGCGGCGAGATCGTGCTGTTCGACCGCTCCTGGTACAATCGGGCCGGCGTCGAGCGCGTGATGGGCTTCTGCACCCCGGACCAGTACGAGGAATTCTTCCAGTCCGCGCCGGAATTCGAGCGCATGCTGGTGCGGTCCGGCATCATCGTGCTGAAATACTGGTTCTCGATCACCGACGAGGAGCAGGAACTGCGCTTCAACATGCGCATCCACGATCCCCTGAAGCAGTGGAAGCTCTCGCCGATGGACGTGGAGTCCCGTCGCCGCTGGGAGGATTACACCAAGGCGAAGGAAGTGATGCTCGCCCGCACGCATATTCCCGAGGCGCCCTGGTGGGTGGTCGAGGCCGTGGACAAGAAAAAGGCCCGCCTCAACTGCATCAGCCATCTCCTCACCCAAATCCCCTATGGCGACGTGGAGCACCCGCCGGTGCATCTGCCCGAGCGCATGCGCCACGAGGATTACGCCCGCCAGCCGGTGCCGCAGGAGATGTTCGTCCCCGCCCTGTTCTGACCATGCCGGGGGCGCCGCTCGGCCTGACGCGGTTGCCCAAAGCGGCCGGGATGGGCAAGACCCGTGTCGGACGGGCCGATTCTCGGCCGGTCCGGCATGGGACCCCCGCATGAGCGCCACCGACGAGATCCTGTTCGACACCGATGAGGCGGGCATCGCCCGCATCGTTCTCAACCGGCCGCAGGCGCGCAACGCGCTGACCTTCGCGATGTATCAGGGCCTCATCGACCTCTGCGACAGGATCGAGGCGGACGAGCGGATCAAGGTCCTCATCATCACCGGCGCCGGCGAGAAAGCCTTCGCCGCCGGCACCGACATCGCCCAGTTCCGTGATTTCTCCAGTCCCGAGGATGCCCTCGGCTACGAGCGCTTCATGGACAGGGTCCTGGGCGCGCTCGAGCGTCTGCGCGTGCCCGTCATCGCCGCCGTCGCCGGCGCCTGTACCGGCGGCGGGGCCGCCATCGCCGCCTCCTGCGACCTGCGCATCGCCACCCGTGACGCCCGGTTCGGCTTTCCCATCGCGCGAACGCTCGGCAATTGCCTGTCGATGTCGAACCTGAGGCGCCTGTCCGGCCTCATCGGTCCCGCGCGGGTGAAGGACATGATCTTCACCGCCCGCCTGTTTGGCGCGGAGGAGGCGCTCGCGGCCGGCCTCGTCGGCGAAGTGGTGGAGGATGCCGCCGCCCTCGCCGCCAGGGCGACGGAACTCGCGGCACAACTCGCCGGCCATGCACCGCTGACCCTGCGGGCCACCAAGGAAGGCCTGCGCCGCCTCGACGCCGAGGCGGAGGCGGAGGGCGAGCGCCCCGGCGATGACCTCATCCTGATGTGCTACACCAGCGCCGATTTCCGCGAGGGCATGGAGGCCTTCCTGGCCAAGCGCCCGCCGAACTGGACCGGCCGGTAAAGCGCTGTTTCGAGCGCCGTTCCGATGCGGATGTGGGCAGCGTGACACACCGGACGGGGAAAGCCGCTGGTCGCCCCGCTGCCTCGGCTCGGTTGCAGCCCTGTCATGCTCGCCGTGATAGAGCGTGAGCGGGGACGGTCGCCCTGGGACATGCTTTTTTTCCGAGGGATGATGCTCCGCTCGTTTCCTCTCGCGGCCGCCGCAGCCCTGTTGTCGGGCCTTGCCGCGTCGGGCGCCCACGCCCAGACCGCCGCCGAGATCGCGGCGCGGCAGGCGCGCCTGGCCCTGGAGGGGCTCGACATCGGCTCGCCGCGCGGCGCCGGCGGCGATCCGCAGACATCGGTGGCGCAGTCGGTGACCTCGGCCAAGCCTTCGGCCAACCTCAACACCTCGATCCAGGACCAGCTCGGCCCCTATGGCGATCCCTACGGCCTGCGCTCGTTCCTGAAGACCAAGGGCATCGAATACAGCCTCACCTATATCGGCGAGACCTTCGGCAATGCGACGGGCGGCGCGCGTCGCGGTGCCATCGTCGAGGGACGCCTCGACGTCCAGTTCGATGCCGACCTCGAAAAGCTGGCGGGCTGGCACGGGGCGGCCTTCCACACCAACCTCTACCTCATCCACGGCACCGGCCTGTCGCGCTACTACGTCAACAATTTCATCACCGTGAGCGCCATCGAGGCGCTGCCCTCCTCCCGGCTCTACGAGCTCTGGTTGGAGCAGAAACTGTTCGACGGCCAGTTCAGCCTCAAGGTCGGTCAGATCGCGGCCGATACCGAGTTCGCCGTGAGCCAGACCGGCACGTTGTTCATCAACTCCACCTTCGGCTGGCCCAACATCATGGCCGAGGTGCTGCCGAGCGGCGGGCCGATCTATCCCCTGGCGGTGCCGGCGATCCGCGCGAAATACGTGCCCAACCAGAACTTTTCCCTTCAGGTCGGCCTCTTCGACGGCGATCCGGCGGGGCCTTATCCCAGAGATCTCGATCCGCAGCGCCGCAACCGCACCGGCACGAACTTCCGCACCGGCGATCCCGCTCTGGTCATCGCGGAGGCCGCCTATGCCTACAACATCGCGCAGGGCGATGTCGGCGATCCCGGCACGGTGACGCTGGGGGGGTGGCACCATTTCGGCCGGTTCGACAGCCAGCGCTTCGACACGGCCGGGCGCTCGCTGGCCGATCCGTCCACCACCGGCATCGCCCGACGCTTCCGGGGCGACAGCGGCCTCTACGGCATCATCGACCAGACCATCTACCGCGAACCCGACGATCCGAACGACGGCGCCAGCGTGTTCCTGCGCGTGTCCGGGGCGCCCTCCGACCGCAACATCGTGGATTTCTACGCCGATGCCGGCATCGCCTATAAGGGCCTCTTCAAGGGACGTTCCGACGACACGATCGGGGTCGCCTTCGCCATCGCGCGGATCTCGGACGCGGCGCGCGGTCTGGACACCGACACGATCCTGCTGGCCGGGACGAACATGCCCCGGCGCAGCAGCGAGGCGGTCATTGAGGCGACCTATCAGGCCGTGCTCGGACCGGGCGTGACCGTGCAGCCGGACGTCCAGTACGTGTTCCGTCCCAGCGGCGGTGTGCCCAACCCGCGCGACCCCAACGGCGCCCGCATCAAGAACGCCGCCGTGTTCGGCGTGCGGGCGACGGTGCGTTACTGAGAGGCATCGACAGGGCCGATGTGCTCCGGCCGTCCGAAGCCTCGGCACGAGGCGAGGCTGGGATGACGGCTTCGTCTCACGAAGCGCGTGCTCGTTATCGCCATTGACGTCGTCGATATCGGCTATCGACACCATCTGTTTGATGAATGGTGCGCCGCAAAATATATCCCTCTCATGCAACGGGGCATCGGCCCCGGAACACCTAAGGGATCCTCGTCATGACCGTTCGTAGCCTTGTCCTCGCCGCTCTCGCCTCCGCCACCCTGGTCGGTACCGCGACCGCCGACGAGCGCATCACCGTCACCCCCACGCTTTATCGGGAGCAGGCCCGCGTCACGGCTGCCGTGCGTCCGGCCTCCGAGCTGACCACCACGCCGTCCCTGACCCCGCGTGCTCCCGCGACCCGGCGCATCGTCGCCGAGATCGTCGACCCCACGACCCGCTAAGGCGGTTCCCGTGAGCGGGGCCGGAGCAAAGGCGTGCATCAACGCTCCATGGGGTCTGCCCCATGGAGCGTTTTGCGTGTCGAGCCTACCGAATGCGGGTGTTCAGGCGCTGGCCTGACTCACGAACTTCGTCGTCAGATAGGCCTCGATCGCCTCCGAGCCGCCCTCGCTGCCGTAGCCGGAATCCTTGATGCCGCCGAAGGGGGTTTCGGGGAAGGCGAGACCGTGATGGTTGATGCCGAGCATGCCGCTCTCGACCCGGGCGGCGATCTCCGTCGCGCGGGTGGCCGAGCGGGTGTAGGCGTAGGCGGCGAGACCATAGGGCAGCCGGTTGGCCTCGGCGAAGGCGGCCTCGTCGTCGGAAAAGCGCTGGACCAGGGCCACGGGGCCGAACGGCTCCTCGTTCATGATCCGCGCGGTGAGCGGGGTCTCGGCGAGCACGGTGGGCTCGAAGAAATGGCCGCGGTTGCCGATGCGCTTGCCGCCGGTGCGGAGTTCCGCGCCCTGCGCCACGGCGTCGGCCACGAGGGATTCCATCGCCTCGCGCCGGCGGGCATGGATCAGCGGCCCCATCTGGGTCTCGGGATCGAGCCCGTCACCGACCCTGATGCCCTCTGCATGCGCCACGAACCCCTCGACGAAGCGGTCGTAGACGGAATCGTGGATAAGGAAGCGGGTCGGCGCGACGCAGACCTGCCCGGCATTACGGAATTTGTTGGCGCCGAGCACCGAGACGGCCTTCTCCACATCCGCATCGGCGAAGACCAGGGCGGGGGCGTGGCCACCGAGCTCCATGGTGATGCGCTTCATGTGGCGCCCGGCCAAAGCCGCGAGCTCCTTGCCCACCGGAGTGGAGCCGGTGAACGAGATCTTGGCGATGACCGGATGCGGGATGAGGTAGGACGAGATCTCGGCCGGATCGCCGAAGACCAGGGAGAGCACGTCACCCGGCACCCCGGCATCGAGGAAGGCGCGGACGAGTTCGGCGCAGCTCGCCGGTGTATCCTCCGGCCCTTTCAGGATCACCGAGCAGCCGGTGCAGAGCGCCGCCGACAGCTTGCGGACGGCCTGGTTGATCGGGAAGTTCCAGGGCGTGAAGGCGGCCACGGGACCCACCGGCTCGCGCAGAACCATCTGGGTCACGCCCGGCACGCGGGCGGGGATGATGCGGCCGTAGGCGCGCCTCCCTTCCTCGGCGAACCAGTCGATCACGTCGGCGGCGGCGAGCGTCTCCACCCGCGCCTCGGCCAGCGGCTTGCCCTGTTCCAGCGTCATCGTCCGGGCGATGTCGTCGACGCGCGAACGGAGCAGATCGGCGGCCCGCCGCATCACCTTGGCGCGATCGAAGGCCGCGACCCTGCGCCATTCGGCGAATCCGCGGCGGGCGGACTCCAGGGCACGGTCGAGATCGTTGCGCGACGCCACCGCCACGGTGCCGATGGCGTCGCCGGTGGCGGGGTTGAGGACGGGGATCGTCCGCGCGTCGGAACCGGGCGTCCAGGCTCCTGCGATGTGAAGGGTCACGTCCGTGTCGGTCATCGGCGGCTCACGCTCTCGAAGGAGCATGGGTTGTCCGCCCTTCGCGCCAGCGCCGCAACCCTCCGTGCCGCAACCCTCGGGAGCGGTCTTAGGCGGCGATGCGGACCCGCGCCTCGTCGGCGCCCTTTACCGTCACCGTGCCCCCGCGTGTGGCCTGCAACGTGCCGCCGCGCGGGATCACGATCCAGCCCTCCTTGCAATCGTCGATGGGCTCGGAGACCACCACGAGGCCGGTCTCGGTCTGGCGGTAATAGAGGCTCGGCGGGCGGCCGTCGCAGGCCCAGCGATAAGCCGTCAGGGTCTCGCCGTCGGTGACGACGGAAGTGAAGCGCAGGGCCTCGGTGATTCCGGCCGCCTGCATCAGGTCGCGGACCGTGGAGAGGGTTTCGGCCATGGCGCCGATCGGGTCTTCGGCGAGGCCGTTGGCCAGGGCCAGGAGGAAGATCGCCTCGGAATCGGTGGTGCCGCGCCGTGCTTCGTAGAGAGCGTCCGGGATCAAGGCCTCGATCCGCCGCTTGATGCGATGGTAGCCGCCGATCTGGCCGTTATGCATGAACAGGTGCCGGCCATGGGCGAAGGGATGGCAGTTCGCCCGCGTGGTGGCCGTGCCGGTCGAGGCGCGGACATGGGCGAAGAACATCCGCGCGCGGACCTGCTGGCAGAGGTTGACGAGGTTCTCGTCCGACCAGGCCGGGCAGACGTCGCGATACTGGCCCGGATCGGTCCGTTCGCCGTACCAGCCGATGCCGAAACCGTCGCCGTTGGTCTCCGTCTTCGCCTCGGTGGCGTGCAGCGACTGATGCACCAGCGAGTGCGTCGGGGCGCAGACGAGATCGGTCAGGAAGACCGGATCACCGCTATAGGCGAGAAAGCGGCACATGACTGAGCAACAACCCCCTGTTTCGGCACCCCTCCCCGGATCGGGAAACAGAAACCGTTCCATGATCCAGCTTGACGGTCGTTGAACTGTAACATTCGATCTTTTGCGGTGAACAGATCGTTAATGCATCGCAGCATGCCTGAACCTTGTGCGTCTGCGCGGACGATGCGCAGGCGTGCCCGATTTCGTGCATGCCGGTATCGTAGACGGCCACCATGCCCGCTTTGAGGCGGTTCCCTATCTTTCATTGCGGGAGGCGCATGGCCGTGGCGGCGCATCGTACCCTTGCCGATCCCGGCCCGGCGGCGCAGCCTCGGCATCATCGAATCATCGACCGGGCGCAGGACGCCCCGCAGGGCCGGCATCGTGCCTGGCCTCATTCCTTGGAAAGTGACCTCATGGATCGCACAACCCGCTCGACCGATGGCGCTGCATCACGGGCTCAGATCGATGGCCCCGTCGCCCTGGTGGTGGAGGACGATGCGGCGGTCCGCGACCTCGCCACCGCCATCCTCGAAGAAACCGATCTCGACGTCATCGCCTGTGACAGCGCCGAGGCGGCCATCGGCGTCCTGGAGCGCAAGGGACTGAACGTCGCCCTGCTCTTCGCCGATGTGCGCCTCGGCGGGGCCATGGACGGTATCGCCCTGGCGCGGACGGTGGAACGGCGCTGGCCCGACGTGCGGATGGTCCTGACCTCGGGCTACGACGAGCGCGGTACCGGCCGCCTGCCCGAACAGGCGGTCTACATGCAGAAGCCCTGGCGCGCCCTCGACGTGCTGGTGGAGGCGGAACACGCGTCCGCTGCCGTGGGCATCGCCTGAAACGACACGACGCCCGCGCCGCTTCCGCGGCCGGGCGTCGTGTGAGAGCGAAGGAGGGCCGGTGCGAGACCGGCCGCTCGGCCTTACGAGGCGACGTTGGTCGAGGGAGCGGCGCTCGGAGCGAACGGCGAACCACCCGGACGACGCGGCGCACCGGCGCCGAAACGAGGCTTCGGCTTCGGAGCGGCGATCAGTCCCTCACGGATGGCGGTCTTGCGGGCCTGCTTGCGGGCGCGGCGGACGGCCTCAGCCTTCTCGCGTGCCTTGCGCACGGAGGGCTTCTCGTAGGCCTTGCGCTGCTTCATCTCGCGGAAGATGCCCTCGCGCTGCATCTTCTTCTTGAGAACACGGAGTGCCTGGTCGACGTTGTTATCGCGAACGAGTACCTGCAACGGACTTGATCCTTTAGAGACATATGTTTGTCGGACGGCGCCCTCTCCGAACGCCCCCGCCTGTCCGACGAGGGCAAACCGCCAATAGCCCCATACCCTGGATCGCTCCAGGGAGGGACCTGTGTGTGACGGTCTCGAATCGACGCTGAAAACTCACTTGGGGCAGGCTCATACACCAAGCGGACACGAGTTCCAACCGCTCTCGGTTAAATCCTGAGCCGGACCCGCATCCTCATGCGTGCGACTGGATGAAGTTGCGCACGAGCGGGTAGGTCTGCCCCTCCCACTTGCGGCCGGTGAAGACGCCGTAATGGCCGACGCCCGCCTGGAGGTGGTGGCTCTTCATGTGCGGGGGCAGGCTGCTGCACAGATCGTGCGCCGCCATGGTCTGGCCGACGGCGCAGATGTCGTCGCGCTCGCCCTCCACGGTCATCAGCGCGGTCCTGCGGATGGAGCGCATGTCGATGGGGTTGCCGCGATAGGTCAGCTCGTTCTTGGCGAGGGTGTAATCCTGGAACACCGTCTGGACCGTCTCGATGTAGAACTCGGCCGCGAGGTCGAGGACGGCGAAATACTCGTCGTAGAAGGTCTCGATCTGGTTGGCCTTGTCGGTCTCGCCGTTGGCGAAGTGCCAGAACAGGTCGGCATGGCTCTGCTGGTGGCGCTTGGCATTCATCGAGACGAAGGCCGAGACCTGCATGAAGCCGGGATAGACCCGTCGGCCCGCCCCCGCATGGCGCTTGGGCACGGTGGCGATGAGATTCTTCTCGAACCACGCGATCGGCTTCGAGGTGGCGAGCTTGTTCACCGAGGTGGGGCTGATCCGGCAATCCACCGGCCCGGCCATGAGCGTCATGCTGCGCGGCGGCGCGATGTCCTTCGACTGGGCCATGACGGCGGCGGCGGCGAGCGCCTGGACGGCCGGCTGGCAGACCGCAACGACGTGAGAGCCCTCGCCCATCGCGCCGAGGAACTGCACCAGGTGATCCACGTAATCGTCGAACCCGAACGGGCCGTCGGCCAAGGGCACGTCGCGGGCATTGTGCCAGTCGGTGATGTAGACGTCGTGGTCGGCGAGCAGGGTGCGCACCGTGCCGCGCAGCAGGGTGGCGAAATGGCCCGAGAGCGGCGCCACCACGAGCACCTTGGGCTGCTCGGTATCGATGTCCTTCCTGAAGCGCAGCAGCGTCCCGAACGGCGTCGAGAACGTCGCCTCCTCGGTGACCGGAACCTCGCGGTTGCCGACCCGGATGCTGTCGATGCCGAAAGCGGGGCGGGCGAAGGTCAGCCCGGCGCGCATCATCATCCGGGCTCCAGCCGACCACCAGTTCATCGGAGCCGCGTTCCCCGAACCGACCCAGGGCGATACGGCATCGTGGACGAGCTTGCCCCAGGAGCGGGTGCGCTGGGCGAGGTCGGACTGCACTTCGAAGGCATCGTAGAGCATGACGCTCGAACTCCTGCGCGAACGATCGGATAGCGAACCATTCGCTGTGTCGTGCACGGCCGCCGGATCGTCTCCGGACGGTCGTTCACGGCCCGCTAGGCTGAGCCACGGTTGCGCACAACGCAATCGGCCCACAATACGATCTGTAATAAATGTTGTGAGAATGCACCACTGTCCCATCCTCGTAACAGGAAAGGATTATCTCTTGGGGCGGGTGGTGGCTCGGCGCGGCACGAGACTTGGATGTCCCCAGCCATCCCGGGCCGAGAACTCCATGGACATTCGGGGATAACGACAACAGGGGATGGACATGCCGGTCGCCACGCTCACGATCTCGAGCCGGAACTACTCCTCGTGGTCGCTGCGGGGATGGCTGGTCTGCCGCATGGCCGGGCTCGACTTCGAGACCGAAGTCCTGTCCGGCGACGACGCATCCACGCGGGCCGAGCTCCTGCATCTGTCGCCGTCCTTCCTCGTGCCCCGCCTCGTCCATGGCGAGATCGAGGTCTGGGACACCCTGGCCCTCTCCCAGTATCTCAACGAGACCTATCCCGATGCGGGCTTCCTGCCGAAGGATCCCGTGGCCCGGGCGCGCTGCCGCTCGATCTCGGGCGAAATGCATGGCGGGTTCATCAACCTGCGCTCGGCGCTGCCGATGAATCTCCGGGCCCGTCACACCGATTTCAAGATCTTCAACGGAGCCCGGGGCGATATCGAGCGGATCATCACGATCGTCGAGGATTGCCTGTCGCGCTACGACGGCCCGTTCCTGTTCGGCACGCGCCCGAGCCTGGCCGATGCCATGTTCGCGCCGGTCTGCACCCGGTTCCAGACCTATGACGTCCCGCTGCCGCGCAAGGTCGCCGCCTATCGCGACACCATCCTCGCCTGGCCGCTGATGGTGGAGTGGACCGAGGCCGCCGCCGCCGAGCCCGACGAGATCGAAGAACTCGACATGGAGTTCTGAGGGGCCGGCCCCCGGCCGACAATCCGAAATGCCCGGATGCGAAAATCATGGGGCGGCCGGTAAGGCGGCCCCGTGGTTCGGCATCGGGGCCGCGCGCGGCGGCGTTGCTTGAGCGACGGCGAGGGGCAGGTCAATGCGGGCCACGAGGCCGCGGGGCGCCTTGTTCGACAGGCTGAGTCGTCCGCCATGCCCCTCCACGATGGCGAGCACGATCGAGAGGCCGAGGCCGAAACCGCTGGCCTCGTCGAGATTCCGAGTCCGGTCCCCGCGCACGAAGGGCTGCACCATGGCGTCGCGCTCGGCCTCGGGAATGCCGGGGCCGTCGTCGGACACTTCCAGCGCCACGCCCTGTTCGGATGGATGAATCGTCAGGCGCGCCGAGCCGCCATACTTCACCGCATTGTCGACGAGGTTGACGATGGCCCGCTGCAGATCGTCCGCCCGGCCGCGTACGAGGACGTGGCGCGTCTGTTCCAGGCGCACGTCGGCGCCCACATCGGTGAAGCCGTCGCACACGGTCTGGACCAGAGAGGCGAGGTCGACGAGGCTGTGTGCGCCGCCCGCCTGGCCGTCCCGGATGAAGGACAGGGCGGCTTCCACCAATCCGTTCATCTGGTCGAGGTCGCGCAGGGTCATGGTGCGGGCGTGGTCGTCCTCGATGAACTCGGCCCGCAGGCGCAGGCGAGTGATCGGGGTCCGCAGGTCGTGGCTGATCGCCGCCAGCATCTGGGTTCGGTCGTCGATCAGGCGGCGGACACGCCCGCGCATGGTGTCGAGGGCGCGCGAGACCGCCGCCACCTCCTTCGGCCCGTTCCGGGGCAGGGCCACGAGGTTCATGCCCGTGCCGAAGGCGTCGGCGGCCTCGGCGAGCTTCGCCAGCGGGGCGGTCAGGGCCCGCGTCGCCCAGATCGACATGAGGGACAGGGTGATGCCGAGGAGGACGAAGGTGAAGACGATCGGGCCGGGGCCGAAGGGCGGCCGGTCGTCGTCCGGCAGGGTGGCCCGCAGGCTCGCCCCCGAGGGCGTCAGGATGCCGATGCGGGTGCCGCCCCCCGGCTCCTTCCGGCCCGGCGGGGACAGATCGGTGATGGTGAGCGGCCGGCCGAACCCCTCGCGCATGCGCTTGACCATGGGATGGTCGGGCCGCTCGCTCCGCGTGCTGGCGGACGGAGGTTCCGGCGAGGCCGGGGCCGTTTCGATCTGCAGCGAGGGCAGGCTGCGTGCCGCGTCCTGCAGCAAGCGCAGCCGATCCCCCGGCGGAGCGGCATCGAGCAGGCGGACAATGGTGGCCAGCCGGGTCGCGGCCACGCCCGGATGATTGTCCGGGTTCCAAGGTTCGCGCAGCAGGAAGAAGGCGAGGGTCGCCACCGCATGGCTGACGACGATGGCGGCCACGCTGAGGACCGCGATCTGGCCGGCGATGCTGCGCGGCGGGGTGCCGACGAGGCGGCGCCAGCGGTCCTTCCCCTCGGTGCTCACGAGCGCGTCACCGCCGGCGTGAACAGGTAGCCGCCCGAGCGGATGGTGCGGATGATCTCGGGATTGCGCGGATCGGCCTCGATCTTCTGCCGGATGCGGCTGATGAGGACGTCGATGCTGCGCTCGAACGGGCCGGCGGCGCGCCCCTGCGTCAGGTCGAGGAGCTGATCGCGCGAGAGCACCCGGCCGGGCCTGAGGCAGAGCGCGTGGAGCAGGTCGAACTCCGCGCCCGTAATGGTGATGCGGGCCTCCTCCGGACTGAGGAGCTGGCGCAGGGAGACGTCGAGGGTCCAGTCGAGGAAGCACAGCCGGCGGGCGCCGTCGTCGCCGGCGGCCTCCGTGGTCGCACCCCGCCGCAGGATCGCGCGGATGCGGGCGAGGAGCTCGCGCGGGTTGAAGGGCTTGGCGAGGTAATCGTCCGCGCCGATCTCGAGGCCGACGATCCGGTCGATCTCCTCGGCCTTGGCGGTGAGCATCAAGATCGGGATCGAGGACCCGGCCCGCAGGCGCCGGCACAGGCTCAACCCGTCCTCGCCCGGCAGCATCAGGTCGAGGACGATGAGGTCGACGCGCGCATCCGCCAGTGCCTTGTCCATCTCGCGCCCGTCCCCGGCGAGACTCACCCGGCACTCGTTGGCGCGAAGATAGCGCGCCACCAGGGCGCTGATCTCGCGGTCGTCCTCAACCACGAGGATATGGGGCGTGGCGGAATTCGTCTGCGTCATGTCTCGTCCATCCGGTGGCCGTTTATGACGCCTCGGCGGAGGGATTCGAAGGGGATCGCAAGAGCAGAATTGTAAACATCTGTTTCGGGCTGGTCTCCGAGATACGTCTGGCAAATGTTGTCGGCCGCAAGAGTGCGTCCGCGCGGCCTCTACCGCCTGCGAAACCCGAAATACCCGCCATCGGCGTCGTAGAGCACGTCAAAACCGTTGAGGAAGCGCAGGCCCGTGTTCACGAAGGGCTCCGGGCGACGGGTGTTGAGGGTCACCTTGCTCGGCGAGAGCGGGGCATTGTCACCCACGACGATGTCGTAGGCCGCCGCCGGTGCGGAGCCTCGTCCGGGGAAGGTGAAGCCGAGGCGGGTGCCGGGCAGGAACTGGTTCCGGCCGTCGTCATCGGTGGCGACGGCACCGTCCACGGCCTCGCCCGGCAGGGTCAGGTACATCACCGACACGCCGGTATCGACGAGCGCCCGGCCGCAGGCGCCCGGAGCTTGCCCGTTCACCGCGATACAGACGGGCACGCCCTGCCATTCACCGGGAATGTCGGGGTGCGGATCGAGCTTCACGAAGCGGATGTCGCCGCGCGTATTGGCTCCGGTGAGGCCCGCGTGGATGCCGTCCCGCGTCACCACGTAGCCACGCCGGGCAGGCCCCCGGCCCTCGGGCGCGAGGTTGAGGAGGGGGTTGGTGTCCGGCGTGCTCTGGCTCTGCGAGTCCCCCTCCCGTCCGAAGCCGACGCCCAACATCGCCACGTGGCCGGGCATCGTTTCCGGCGTGCAGGCACGGGCAGTGTCCGTGCACGCGATCTCGGTGACCGCCAGGACGGGGAGAGGCGTGGTGGTGACGCTGGCCCCGTTGCCGCCGACGAGCGTGACCGGTAGCGTCACCCAGCGCCCGATCATGATCCGCCCGGAACTGCTGTAGGTCAGCCGCCCCGGCCGCGAGGGCATCGAGTCGAAGCCGGGGATGCGGCTCGCCGAGACGACGATGCCGGTGGAGCCGGTATCCATGAGCACGGGGCGCACCTCTCCCCCGAAGGACAGGCCGAGATGCGGCGAGCGCGTCAACTCGGCGCCATCCTCCGCCGCGTCGAGATAGGAAAGATACGTGCCCTGGCGGAAGCCGTCGTAATCCGGCCTGTCGGCGGCATGGGTCGGGTACGCGGCGAGGCTCAAGGCGGCGATCCCGAATGCGAGTGCGACAGGCGAGGCGATCCTCGATTTCCCGGCCCTCTTATGCGCGATGCCGACGCGATGTCCGCGGCCCCTGTTCATCATCCGCCCCTCCCGGGCGACGAAGATGCGGCAGCGGGGCCGACCCGATCCTCGTCACTTCAATCCGTTCCTCGGTCGAGCTTGGCAGATCGGCGTTTAAGGAACGCTTACAGGGAGGCGGCGACGGCCCGGGCCACTGAGGCGATGGTAGCGCTGCGGGCCTCCGACGACGTCCTCGCCCCGGTCAGGTAGACCGTCAGAACGAGGGGAGGCCGGCGCGGCGGCCAGATCACGGCGACGTCGTTGGCGGTGTCGTTCTCCCCCGATCCGGTCTTGTCGCCGATGCGCCAGTCCTTCGGAAGGCCGGCGCGCAACCGCGCATCGCCGGTGCGGCAGCCGACGAGCCAGGCGGTGAGCAGGGCGCGGGAGGCAGGCGACAGCGCGTCCGCCAGGACGAGGCGCCGGAGCGTTTCCGCCATGGCGAGCGGCGTGGTGGTGTCGCGGGCATCGCCGGGGGCGGCCTCGTTGAGGTCCGGCTCGGTACGGTCGAGCCGGGTCGTCGCATCGCCGAAACCACGGATATGTCCGGTGAGCCCGGCCGGGCCACCCATCGTCCTGAGGAGGAGGTTCGCGGCGGTGTTGTCGCTGAGCGTGACGGCCGCTTCGCAGAGTTCGGCGATGGTCATGGCCTCGCCCCCCGCCCTCGGCCCGCTCACGGGCGAATACGGCACAACCTCGCGCGGTTCGTAGCGCAGGCGCCGGTCGAGGCCGTCCTCGCCCCGGTCCACCCGCGCCAGCACCGCGCCGGCGGCGAGGACCTTGAACGTGCTGCACAGGGGGAAGCGCTCGTCCCCGCGATGCGCCGCATGGGCGCCGCTGCCGGTATCGAGAAGGCCGATCCCGAGCCGCCCGCCGCTCGCCTCCTCGATCCGTGCGAACCGGTCGGCGAGATCCCGGCGGAACGCCCCCTCAGCCAGGGCGGGGCCTCCCGCGCCCAACCAGTTCCCCGCGGCCCAGGCGGCCGCGCCGAGGGTGAATTCGCGTCGCCTGATCATGCTCGTCCTCGCCGGGGATCGGTATTCGATTGAAGCGGAGCGTCGCCGAGCAAGGCGGCGGCTTTGCGGTGTCATCCTGGCCGGCGGAATGGGGCTCCGGCTCGTCCGGCCGTCGATTCCTCGTCTCCGGGGCGGGGGATCGGATTGCCTCGCGGGCCGTCGATTCTTATTTCATCCTCTCAGGTGCCGGCGCGATGTCCGACGCGGGCCTCGATCTCGGGAGACGACGATGCAAGGCTCTAAGGACGGCGCGGGCCGCGGTTCGAACCGGTTGTTCGACGATTTCGCCCGGTTGATGACCGACGCCGCCGGGGCGGCGCAGGGGGTGAAGCGCGAGGCGGAGACGGTGTTCAAGGCGCAGGTGGAGCGCCTGATCCGCGACATGGACATCGCGTCGCGCGAGGAGGTGGACGTCCTGCGCGATCTCGTCTCGGCACTGCGCAGCCAGAACGATGCCCTCGCCGCCCGCGTCTCTGTGCTGGAAGGCCGTCAGGGTGCGCAGGATACGCCGCCTGCGCCCGCCACGCCGGTCTGATTCGGGCGCGCCGCTCGGGTTCAAGCTTGTGCACAGGAAGGAATGGTGGAAATCCGCTTTCCTGTTCACCGCTTCTCCCGAGCGCTTTGAAACGCGAGTCCGCCACGGTCTATAGTGAGTGAAGCACTGATTCGCTTCGCCCCCGGACCCGACCTTCGACCCTTCAACTTCTTGCCGAACAAGCTCTGCCTTGCCTATGCGGGGATTCAGCTTGGGAACGGCGACTCGTGAGCGGGATCGATTGTCGTTCACCATTATCGGCGCCCCTCCCGGGACGCCAACCTGGACCGCTATGACCCAACTCCACATCGAAGGCCTCGACCGGAACGAGCACCCCCTCGACATCGTCGAGCGGCTCGCCTCCCTTCGTGACTGGATCTTCGACCGGGCCGAGACCGACGAGATGTCGGTGGCCGTGGCCGGCCGCTGGTCCGACTACCATGTCGCCTTCACCTGGATCGAGGACGTGGAGGCCCTGCACGTGGCCAGCGCCTTCGATCTGAAGGTTCCGGCGCATCGCCGCACCGAGATCCTCACCCTCATTTCCCTCGTCAACGAGCAGCTCTGGGTCGGCCATTTCGACCTGTGGTCCACCGACAGCGTGGTGATGTTCCGGCACTCGCTGCTGCTCACGGACGGCGCCGCGCCGACCCAGAGCCAGTGCGCGATGATGCTGAAATCCGCTGTCGATGCCTGCGAGCGCTACTATCAGGCGTTCCAGTTCGTGCTCTGGGCGGGCAAGTCCGCCCGCGAATCCCTGGATGCGGTCCTGTTCGAGACCGAAGGCGAGGCGTGAGCGTTCCGTCTTCCTCGGCCTTGCCCGCGTCCCTCACCCTGGTGGGGGCGGGCAAGATGGGCGGCGCGATGCTGGCGGGCTGGCTCGCAGGGGGGCTCGATGCCGCCAGGACCTGCGTCGTCGATCCGCAGGCCTCGCCCGAGATGGTGCGGCTCTGCGAGAGCCACGGCATAGCCCTGAACCCGAGCGACGTGCCGGCCAACGATGCGCTGATCCTCGCGATCAAGCCGCAGGGGCTGGAGGGCGCCGCCGGCCTCCTCGACGGGTTGATCGCACCCCACACGCTCGTCGTCTCGATCCTGGCGGGCAAGACCATCGCCGACCTGAGCCGCCGCCTGCCCGCCGCCCGCGCCATCGTCCGGGCGATGCCGAACCTTCCGGCGAGCATCGGGCGGGGCGTCACCGGAGCGGTGGCGAGTGCCGAGGTTTCCCCCGGTCAGCGTGACCAGGCCGATGCGCTGCTGAAGGGCGTCGGCGCGGTGGAATGGCTCGACGACGAGGCGCTCATCGACGCTCTCACGGCTTTGTCCGGTTCCGGCCCGGCCTACGTTTTCCTCCTGGCCGAGGCCATGGCGGAGGCGGGCGTGGCCGCCGGCTTGCCCGCCGACATGGCCGCCCGGCTCGCCCGTGGCACGGTGGCGGGGGCAGGGG
>NZ_VRVC01000078.1:0-23947 GCF_008040005.1 Methylobacterium sp. WL19 | reverse complement strand
GGGCTGGAGCATGTGCGGCGCTATAACCGCAGGCGGGGGCGAGTGCCATGCGAATTCGTGCAGGATCGTGCCGGGGGTGCTCCTCCCTCCCCCTTGTGGGGAGGGATCGAGGGTGGGGGTGGTGCCGGACATGGCGCGACTCTTCCCCAACCACCCCCACCTCCGGCTCCTCCCCATAAGGGGGAGGAGAGGCGCCCTCCACCCTCGCGTCACCACTCACCCTTGACCCGCGCGCATCGTCCGCCATAAAGAACATCTGTTCGTTTAAGCGGAACGGGGGCGCGGCTCCTCTTCCGTCTGGCCCGGCACAGGCGCTAGAACGATGTCCAGTGCGTGCCCGCCGGCCCCCGGAGTAAGTGATGACCGACCGTATCCCAGGCTTCAACACGCTGGCGATCCATGCCGGCGCCGCTCCCGATGCCACCACGGGCGCGCGGGCCACGCCGATCTACCAGACCACGTCCTTCGTGTTCGACGACGTGGACCACGCCGCCTCGCTGTTCGGGCTGCAGGCCTTCGGCAACATCTATTCGCGCATCACCAACCCCACCAATGCGGTGCTGGAAGAGCGGATCGCGGCGCTGGAGGGCGGCACCGCCGCCGTGGCGGTGGCCTCGGGCCATGCGGCCGAGTTCCTCACCATGCACGCGCTGATGCAGCCGGGCGACGAGTTCGTGGCGGCCAACAAGCTCTATGGCGGCTCGATCAACCAGTTCAACCATTCCTACAAGAGCTTCGGCTGGAACGTGGTCTGGGCCGATACGGACGACCCGGATTCGTTCGAGCGGGCCATCACGCCGCGCACCAAGGCGATCTTCTGTGAATCCATCGCCAATCCGGGCGGGGTCATCACCGACATCGCCGCCCTGTCGGTGATCGCCCGGCGCCACAAGATCCCGCTCATCGTCGACAACACCATGGCGACGCCGTACCTGATCCGCCCCTTCGAGCACGGGGCCGACATCGTCGTGCATTCGGCCACCAAGTTCCTCGGCGGCCACGGCAATTCCATCGGCGGCCTCGTGGTCGACGGCGGCACCTTCGCCTGGGCCGGCGACGACCGCTACCCGATGCTGTCGCAGCCGCGCCCCGAATATTCCGGCATGGTCCTCTCCGAGACCTTCGGCAATTTCGGCTTCGCCATCGCCATCCGGGTGCTGGGCCTGCGCGATCTCGGGCCCGCGCTCTCGCCGTTCAACGCCTTCCTCATCCTGAACGGCATCGAGACCCTGCCCCTGCGGATGCAGCGCCATTGTGACAACGCGCTCGAGGTCGCCACCCATCTCAACGCCCATCCGGCGGTGGAATGGGTGAGCTATCCGGGGCTGGAGACCGACAAGTACCACCAGCTCGCCCGGCGCTACACGCCCCTCGGCTCCGGCTCGGTCTTCACCATCGGCCTCAAGGGCGGCTACGAGGCCGGCGTGAAGCTGGTGGCCAATCTCCAGCTGTTCTCCCATGTGGCGAATATCGGCGACACCCGCTCGCTGGTGATCCATCCGGCCTCCACCACCCACCGCCAGCTCACCGACGCGCAGAAATCCGCCGCCGGCGCCGGGCCGGAAGTGGTGCGCCTCTCCATCGGCATCGAGGACCCGGCCGACCTGATCGAGGATCTCGACGCGGCGTTAAGCGCTTGATTTTGCTGGTAGGCCTGGGCGCGTCTCCAGCCCGGCGCCCCCGGGTTGACCCTCGGCGGCGTCGGGACTACCCCGCGAACCAATCCCCCATCGAGATCGTTCGCATTGCATGACGCATGATCCTTTCGAGACTTCCGGCGAGCCCCCGGTCATCCTCCTGGTGGAAGACGACGGCCTCCTCCTGATGGAGGCGGCCGATACCCTGGTCGATGCGGGGTTCCGCGTCCTCGAAGCGCCGCAGGCCGACAAGGCGCTCACCATCCTCGAACGCAACGAGGAGATCGACCTGATGATGACCGACGTGGACATGCCGCAGGGCTCCATGGACGGGTTCGCGCTGGCCCGCCTCGTCGCCCATCGCTGGCCGACGATCCCCGTCCTCGTCGTCTCCGGCATGGGCACGCCCGGCCCGCACGACATGCCCGAGGGCGCGCGCTTCATCCCGAAGCCCTACGCGCCCAACACCCTGGTCCGGACATTGCGGGCCTTCGCCAGGCGCGCTGCCTGACCCCGCCACCTCTTTCGAAGATCGCGACGCCCATCATGGCCACCGAGACCCGCCCGCTCCGCTTCGCCACCCAGGCCGTCCATGCCGGCGCGGCACCCGACCCCGCCACGGGCGCGCGCGTCCAGCCGATCTACTTCACCAACGGCTTCGTGTTCGAATCCACCGAGCAGGCCGCCGACATCTTCGCCATGCGGCGCACCGGCTTCTCCTATTCGCGCGGCTCGAACCCCACCGTGGCCGCCCTGGAGCGCCGGGTGGCGGCTCTGGAAGGCGCCAAGGCGGCCGTGGCCGTCTCGTCGGGCCAGTCCGCCCTGCTCCTCGTGCTGATGACGCTGATGAAGAGCGGAGACGCCTATGTCGCCTCGCCGCGCCTGTTCGGCGGCTCGCTCGGGCTGATGAACCGGCTCGATGCGCGCTACGACCTCAAGCCGCTCTTCGCCAAGGGCCTCACGCCGGCCGATTTCGAGGCCGCGATCACGCCGGAGACGAAGGCCATCGTCTGCGAGTCGATCGTCAATCCCTGCGCGACGGTGATGGACATCGCCGGCATCGCCGAGGTGGCCAAGCGACACAACCTGCCGCTGGTGGTGGACAATACCCTCGCCTCCCCGGCCCTGATCCGGCCGATCGAGCACGGGGCCGACATCGTGTTCCACTCGACCTCGAAATTCCTCGGCGGGTCCGGCCAGACCATCGGCGGCATCATCTGCGACGCCGGAACCTTCGACTGGCCGGCGGCGGTAGGACGCTACAACCTCATCACCGAGCCCTGGGCCGACTACGACGGGCTGGTCGTCTCCGACCGCTTCCCCGATTTCAGCTTCGCGGTCGCCTGTCGACTCTTCGGCCTGCGCGATCTCGGCCCCGGCCTGTCGCCGATGAACGCGTTCCTGACGCTCACCGGCATCGAGACCCTGCCGCTGCGGATGAAGCGGCATTGTTCGAACGCCAAAGCGGTGGCCGCCTTCCTCAAGGATCATCCGGCGGTGGAATGGGTGAGCTATCCGGCACTGCCCGGCCAGAAGGGCGAAGAGCTCGCCGCCCGCTACGTGCCCGATGGGCCGGGCTCGATCTTCACCTTCGCGCTGAAGGGCGGAGAGCCGGCGGCCGTGAAGTTCATCATGGGCCTGGAGCTCGTCTCGCACCTCGTGAATATCGGCGAGATCAAATCCCTGGCGATCCACCCGGCCACCACGACGCACCGCCAGCTGAGCGCGGCCGACAAGGCGGCGGCCCTGGTCGGGCCGGAGACGGTACGCTTGTCCATCGGACTGGAAAACGTCGAGGATCTGATCGCCGATATCGCCCAGGCGCTGGATCAGGTCGACGCCTGATCAGGCGAATTTGAGCTCGGCGGAGACCGCCGCTCCCAGGGAGGCGGCCCTGCCGCTGTGCTTGTTGAGCAACCACGGCACCCGGCTCTGCGGCATGGGCTTGCTGTACAGGTAGCCCTGCGCATAGGCGCAGCCTTGCCCGCGCAGGAATTCCGCCTGCGCCTCGGTCTCGACGCCCTCCGCAGTGACGTCGAGGCCGAGATTCTGGCCGAGCTGCACCACCGCCGTGACGATGGCGGCGTCGTTGGGGTCTCGTTCGAGGTCGCGCACGAAGCTGCGGTCGACCTTGATCTCGTCCACCGGATATTGCTTCAGGTGGGTGAGGGAGGCGTAACCGGTTCCGAAATCGTCCAGCGCGACGCGGACGCCGGCGCGGTGCAAGTCCGAGAGGATCGCCGAGACGCGGTCTCCATGGCCGCCGAGGAGCACCGTCTCCGTCACCTCCACGCCGATCCTGTCATGGGCGAGCCCCGCCGCGGAGAGATCGGCGATCAGGCATTCGGCGAGGTTGTCCTGCGCGAACTGCGCCGAGGACAGGTTCAGGAACACCCGGCCGGGATCGTATCCTTTCGCGATCCACCCCGCGATGTCGGCGAAGATCTGGCGCGCGAGGACATGGCCGACCGCGATCCCGATCTCGGCATCGTCGAAGACCGTCGAGAAACTCGCCGGCGAGAGGAGGCCGCGGGTGGGATGCTGCCATCGCGCCAGGGCCTCGAAGCCGATGATCCGGCCCGTGGCGAGGCAGATCTTGGGTTGGTAATAGGGAATCAGGCCGCCGACTTCGAGGGTCGACCTCATCTCGCGGGCGACGGACACGCGATGTTCGATATCCGCCCGGAGCGCCGGAACGAAGAGCGTCGCGCGGTTTCGTCCGGCCGCCTTGGCCGCGTAGAGGGCGAGGTCCGCGTTGGTGAAGAGGTCGGTCGAATTGGCGGCGTGTTCCGGGTAGAGGGCGAGGCCGAGACTGGCGCGGAGCGAGACCACGCGCCCCGATACCGCCATCGCCGGATTCAGGACATCGAGGATCGCCCGTGACAGGGCATGGATGCGCCGGCTCGGCTGGTGACGGTCCTTCTCGCAGGGGGCGATGATGACGAACTCGTCGCCTCCGAGACGGGCGACGAGATCGCGTTCGCCGATGGCTTTGCCGAGACGCCGGGCGACCTCCTTGAGCACCGCGTCCCCCGCCTCGTGGCCGAGGGTGTCGTTCACTTCCTTGAACGCATCGAGATCGATGAGGATGAGGCCGATGCGCTCTCCCGACGCCTCTGCCCGGCTCAGAGCCGCGTCGAGGGTGGTCTGGAACAGGGCACGGTTCGGCAGGCCGGTGAGGACGTCGCGCTGGGCAGCGAGGCGGATCCGCTCTTCCACCGCCTTGCGGCTCGTCATGTCGACGAGGCTCGAAATGATGCGGGTCGACCCGTCCATCTCGACGGTGACCGCCGACAGCATGGCGTCCCGTCGCACCCGCCCCTGGGCTCCCGTGCTGATCTCGATCTCGTCGGCGGTGCCGGTCCTGTCGAGTTCCGCCTGGATCAGGCGGCGGGCATCCCCGTCGAGGAGATCGCGCGTCCTGTATTGTGTCAGGTCTTCACCGTCGTCGAGCCCGTAGAAGCGGTTGGCGGCGTCGTTGGCATCCACGATCTGGCCGTCGTCCCGGCGGGACACCACGATCGGGATCGGCACCGCCTTGAACATGGTCTCGAACAGGCGGCGGCTTTCCGCCAGTTCCGTGTTGGCACGGCGCTCGGCCTGGGTCGCCATCCATTCCAGACGCCTGAGGCGGTTCGACCGCACCACGAACAGCAGCATCGCGATGTTGGACACCAGCACCGCGAGGCAGACTCCAAACGCCGTGGAGGACAGGGGCGCGGGCAGGAGATAGCCCGCCGTGAGCGCGACCGACGCGAGCGCGCTGCTCGCCACGCTCCAGAAGAAGCGCGTCGGCACGACGATCATGTAGATCGCGGGCAGTAGGAGCATGACGAAGAGCGCGATGTCGGACCGCGACGAGCACAGGACCGCGACGCAGCCGGCGACGATGATCTCCCACGTCACCATGATGGCCTGCAGCCTGCCGAAGCTGGCGACGTTCCGGGTCGCCAGCAAACAGATGAGCGAGATCAGGATGACGCCGCCACGGGCCGGTACGGCGACCCAGAAATGGGTCTGACCCGCAAAGCGCCAGTCACTCAGGAGAAAGAGCGTGTTGAGGAAAAGGCCGCAGAGGAAGACCAGCCGGGCATGGCGCAGGGTCTCGGGCAGGCGCTCCTGCTGGAACGCCGCTTCCCGCGCGACCGAGACGAATTCGCCGCCAATGGCGCTGAGACGATGCTTCCACATGGTGCATCACACTCTCACGCAATCGTCGCGCAGGCGTTAAGAACCGTCTGCAGCGATGACAATAATCACTCTTTCGCCTTGATCCTGGTCATGGCGCGCAACGCCCCGCGAAACGTCCGGACATCCTGCTCCGTCATGGCCATGCGGTGCAGCATGTCGCGCATGTTGCGGGCGATCACGTCCCGCTTCTCGGGCGGATAGAACCCGCCCGCCTCGAGGCTGCCCTCCAGGCTGGCGACGAGGGAGGCCATCGCCTCGCGCGTGGCGGGCGGCGACTGCATCTCCCCGGTGAAAGGGAGCCGGGCCTGGCCCGAGGCCTTGCGCCATTCGTAGCCGACGAGGAGCACCGCCTGGGCGAGATTGAGGGACGGAAAGTCAGGGGAGACGGGAAAGGTGACGATGGCGTCGGCCAGGGACACCTCGTCGTTGGTGAGCCCGATCCGCTCCCGGCCGAACATCACGCCCACGCGCTGTCCCGCCCGCGCGGCCACATCCGCCATCGCCTCGTCGGGGGCATAGGCGCGCTTCATCTGCCCGCGCTCGCGGGCCGTGGTGGCGAGCAGATAGTTCAGGTCGGCGATGGCCTCCGGCACCGTGGCGAAGACGGTGGCGTCGTCGAGGACATGCGTCGCCCCGGAGGCGGCCTCGCGCACGCCCTTCTTCGGCCAGCCGTTCTTGGGGGCGACGAGGCGGAGTTCGGAGAGGCCGAAATTGGCCATGGCGCGGGCGACCATGCCGATATTCTCGGCCAGCTGCGGTTCGACCAGGATGACGACGGGGGCGATCATCGTCGCCCTCTGCCATGGAGCGGGCCGGACGCATAGTCCGTATGGGGAGGATGGGGAGCCGCGGGGCGATCGCCTCGAGCGATGACCCTCGGGAGAAGCGCCTTACAGCCTGTTCGATTGGATTTTTCGGCGGATTTTCGTGCCAATTGAAAAGATCATCCAATCAAATCTCCTCATCCTGAGGTGCCCTTTGCAGGAGCAAAGGGCCTCGAAGGAGCCCTCCAGCGGTCGCGGGATCCCTGGAAGGCTCCTTCGAGGCCGCTACGCGGCACCTCAGGATGAGGTAAATGCTTGGAAAAAACGACTCAGACAGGCGCTCAGATCTTACCGTCGAGGCCCATCTGGTAGTATTTGTGGATGATCTTGTCCTGGTTCTCCAGGAGCCAGTCGATCGAGGGCTCGTTGGTCATGGCCTTGCGGATCGCTTCCGTCATGCCCTTGCGCTGGATCTCGAACAGGGCCTTGTGGTCGACCGTCTCCGCCTCGATCACGCCGGGGCTGAGCCAGACCGAGCAGATGATGCCGAGATCGTTGGCCTTCTCCTTGGGGATGTAGCCGAGGCGCACGGCGTCGAGGACGCCGTTGGCGATGGCGAACTGCACCGTGCCCATGAGGATGGAGGTGTACTTGGATTCCGTGACGCTGACCTTGGAGACGCAGAGCGTCACCGGCCGCACCATGATGTCGGTGTTCAAGAGCGCGAAGACGCGGGAATGGCCCACCACCTGATCGCCCGTGAGGGTGGCGAGCGCCGTGCCGACCGGCCCGTCGAGCTCTCCGATGATGACCTCCGGCTCGGAGGCGGTGTTGGGCGGGCCGCCGGCGACCAGGGCCTCGCCGGCCCGCAGGATGATGCGTTCGCTCATGGACATGTCCTTCTCGATGTCGGAATGGCCCGCACATTCCCGCCCCGTCGCCGGATGTCCAGGGGGATCGGCGAATTTCGAGCCCGCCGACGCCCCGCCCGATCTGTAAGGGGCACGGCTTTCGCGTCCTGTTGCAGCGCGCTATGACCGCCGCAGCGGGAGCGCGGCCGGCCCCGGCCGCGTGATGAGAAAGGTTCTGAGGATCATGTCGAAGATCAAGGTGGCGAACCCGGTCGTCGAACTCGACGGCGACGAGATGACCCGGATCATCTGGAGCGAGATCAAGAACAAGCTCATCCACCCCTATCTCGACCTCGACCTCGACTATTACGACCTCGGCGTCGAGCACCGCGACGAGACGAACGACAAGGTCACCGTCGATGCGGCCGAGGCGATCAAGCGCCACGGCGTCGGCGTCAAATGCGCCACCATCACCCCCGACGAGCAGCGGGTGGAGGAGTTCAAGCTCAAGGAGATGTGGCGTTCGCCCAACGGCACGATCCGCAACATCCTCGGCGGCGTGATCTTCCGTGAGCCGATCATCTGCAAGAACGTGCCGCGCCTCGTGCCGGGCTGGACCCAGCCCTTCGTCATCGGCCGCCACGCCTACGGCGACCAGTATCGCGCCACCGACTTCAAGGTGCCCGGCAAGGGCCGCCTGACCATCAAGTTCGAGGGCGACGACGGCACAATCATCGAGAAGGAAGTGTTCAAGTTCCCGGCCGCCGGCGTCGCGATGTCGATGTACAATCTCGACGAGTCGATCCGCGACTTCGCCCGCGCCTCGCTGAATTACGGCCTCGCCCGCAAGTACCCGGTCTACCTGTCCACCAAGAACACCATCCTCAAGGCCTATGACGGCCGCTTCAAGGACCTGTTCCAGGAGGTGTTCGACGCCGAGTTCAAGGCGAAGTTCCAGGCGCTCGGCATCACCTACGAGCACCGCCTCATCGACGACATGGTCGCCTCCTGCCTTAAATGGTCCGGCGGCTACGTCTGGGCCTGTAAGAACTACGACGGCGACGTACAGTCGGACACCGCCGCCCAGGGCTTCGGCTCGCTCGGCCTGATGACCTCGGTGCTGATGACGCCGGACGGCCAGACCGTGGAGGCGGAAGCCGCGCACGGCACCGTGACGCGCCATTACCGCGAGCATCAGAAGGGCAAGGAGACCTCCACCAACTCCATCGCCTCGATCTTCGCCTGGAGCCGTGGCCTCGCCCACCGCGCCAAGCTCGACGACAACACCGACCTCGCCAAGTTCGCCAACACCTTGGAGAAGGTCTGCGTCGACACGGTGGAAGCCGGCTTCATGACCAAGGATCTCGCCCTTCTGGTGGGCCCCGATCAGCGCTGGCTTTCCACCACCGGCTTCCTCGACAGGGTCGACGCGAACCTGAAGACCGCCATGGCCTGAGGGCGAGGCTCGGGTTCCCCCTCTCCCCGCCGGGCGGGGAGAGGGGAATGCCCGGCCATCGCCGCTTCAGGTTGAAGACCTTGCCGCCTCGGCGTTGCGCTTGCGGGTCGCGGCGGCTTTCTTTGCCGAGGCGGAGCGCTGCTCGGCGGTGCGGGAGGCCGAGGCCTTTCCGCCGGCGGCGCCGCCCTTGTGGGCCGCCGGGTGGGAGCTCGATTTGCCCCTCCCCGATCCGCCCGGATGCTTGCCGCCGCCATCGTCCTTGTTGACGGTCGCCCAGGCGCGGGCCTCGGCTTCCTTCTCCGGCACGCCGCGCTCCTCGTAGGAGTCCGCGATGTGCTCGGCCTTGCGGATCTGCTTGTCGGTGTATTTCGACTTGTCACCCTGTGGCATGGCGCGCCTCCCGTAGCGGGCCCCGCGCCGCTGCCTCAGCTGCCGTCGGTCGGACCGTCCAGGATGGCGCGAACGCGGCGGATGAGATCGGTCCGGCGATAGGGCTTGTTCAGGAGATCGAACTCCGAACCCCCGGCATCGGTTCGCTCGAGACTCGCCTCGGCGTAGCCGGTGGTCAGCAGGACCTTCAATCGGGGTTGCCGCCGCTTGGCCTCGCGGGCGAGCATGATGCCGTTCATCCCGCCCGGCATGATGAGGTCGGTGAACAGCAGGTCCACCGAACCGCTCGAATCCAGGATCTCCAGCGCCTCGCGGCCGTTCCGGGCCATCAACAGCGTGTAGCCGCTGTCGCGCAGGATGGTTCGCGCCAGTTCGGCCACGTCCTCACGGTCGTCGACGATGAGGATGGTCTCGGTCCCCTGGCGATCCACCGTCCCCGGCACGGCGCGGTTGGGCTCCCGGTCGTCCTCGGCGGCGGCGGGGAAGGACAGGCGGACGCGCGTTCCCTCGCCGACGACGGACTCGATCTGCGCCGCACCGCCGGATTGCTTGGCGAAGCCATAGACCATCGAGAGGCCGAGCCCCGTGCCCTTGCCCTCGTCCTTCGTCGTGAAGAACGGCTCCATCACCCGCGCCAGGGTCGGCGGCGAGATTCCCGCCCCGGTATCGGTGATGGTCACGGTGACGTAGCGACCCTCACCCAGGGGTTCCGACCCGCCGAAATCCTGTGAGCCCAGATCCTGCGCGCCGATATCCCGGTTCTCGGTGGAGATCACGACGGTGCCGCCCTCCGGCATGGCGTCGCGGGCATTGATGAGGATGTTGAGGAGGGCGACCTCCGCCTGTGCCGGGTCGACACGGCAGTTCCAGAGGTCATCGCCCAGGTCGAGCCGCAGCGTGATCGCGTCACCCAGGCTGCGCGCGGCCATATCCTCCATGCCCTTCACGAGGGCGTTGAGATTGACCGCGCGGCCGTCGAGACGCTGCTTGCGCGCGAAGGCGAGAAGCTGCTGGGTCAGGGTGGTCGCCCGTTCGGCGGCGGTCCGGATGTTGTCGGTGGCGCGCCGAAGGCGGTTCCGGTCCGCATCCGGACGGTCGAGCCCGTGGCTCAGAATATCGATGTAGCCGACGATGACCTGGAGAAGGTTGTTGAAGTCGTGGGCGATGCCGCCGGTCAGCTGGCCGAGCGCCTCCATCTTCTGGGCCTGACCCAAGGCCTCCTCGACGGTGCGGCGGCGGGAGACATCGAGCTGCGAGGCGAAGAAATACACGAGCTCGCCGGCCGCATTGTAGATCGGCGCGACGAACAGCGCGTTCCAGAACGTCGATCCGTCCTTGCGGTAGTTGACGATCTCGGTGGCGAATTCCCGCCGCGCCTGGATCGCCTCGCGCAGGGCGTTCACGCTGTCCCGGTCGGTGTCCGGTCCCTGCAGGAAGCGGCAATTGCGGCCGATGATCTCTTCGGCTTCATAGCCTGTGAGGCCCAGGAAAGCCTTGTTGACGAAGACGATCGGATTGTCGTCCTGCCGCGGGTCGGTGACCACCATCGGCATCCGGGTCGCTTCGACAGCCGTAAAGAAGATGTCGCTGGTGTGATCGGCGATCTCCGACACCGCTCCCGTTCTCACGCGCGGCGGTACACCAGCAGGCGGCTTCTCGGGGCTATCGGTCATCATCTGTCGGTTGTCGTGCCAGGAAATGAAGGTGGGTCAGAAATACCCAACGGCTGGCACATCATCCGTTTCCCTCGACACATCTCGCGATGACGACGCAGGCGCCCCGTCGTCATCGATCGAAACGACCTGGAGTTGCGCCCGACCGCCGGGGTCGGGACGCATCTCCAGGCCTTCGTCGTGCCGCGCTCGTCGTGGCCGGCGCGGCATTCACCTCGGCGGAGCGCGGGTCAGGTCGCCGAGGGGGCGAAGCGCACGCTCTCGATATTGGCGCGTTCGAACGCCTGCATCACGTGCTGGTACGAGCGCTCCATCTCGGTCGCCTCGTCGCCTTCGGTCTCCTCGGGCTTCAGCACGAACATCAGCATCGAGCGTCCGGTGACGTCGTAGCGGTCGCCGATGGCCCAGGTGCCGACCTCCTGGCTGTCGGGCAGGTTGGTGTCGAGGAGCCGCGTCCAGCCGACGCCGCCGACGGAACCCGGCAGGGTGAAGGAGACGAGATCGCTGTAGGCGTTGTAGAGGATCAGCAGCGTTGCATCGCCACCCCGGCGGTGGATGCCGGACGCCTGGGCGCGGCCGTCGAGCAGGACGGCGATGGAATGCGCGCCGCCATCCGTCCAGTTCTCCGTGGACATTTCCTCGCCGTCGGGCCTCAGCCAAGTGACGTCCTTGACGCCGAGGTCTTCGTCATAGGCGCCGGAGAGGAACCGGCCGCGGGTGAGGATCGGCAGGGCCTCGCGCAGGATGGTGAGGCGCTGCGTGAACTCGGCGAGGTCACGGCCCGCGTCGTCGATCCCCTCCCAATCGAGCCAGGAGATCTCGTTGTCCTGGCAATAGGCGTTGTTGTTGCCGCCCTGGCTGCGGGCGAACTCGTCGCCGGCAAGCAGCATCGGCGTTCCTCGCGAGAGGAACAGCGTCGCCATCATGTTGCGCATCTGGCGGGTGCGCACCGCCTTGATCGCCTCGTCGTCGGTGGGGCCTTCGACGCCGTAGTTGTTCGAGAGGTTGTGGGAATGCCCGTCCCGCCCGTCCTCGCCATTCGCGAGGTTGTGCTTCTCGTTGTACGAGACCGTGTCGTTCAGCGTGAACCCGTCATGGGCGGTGAGGAAGTTCACCGAGGCCCAGGGCTTGCGCCCGCGCTTGTTGAACTTGTCGGCCGACCCGGTGATGCGCGAGGCGAGGCTCGGCAGAAGACCGGAATCGCCGCGCCAGTAGCCGCGGACATCGTCGCGGAAGCGGTCGTTCCACTCCGCCCAGCCGGGCGGGAAGCCGCCGACCTGATAGCCGCCCGGACCGCAATCCCATGGCTCGGCGATGAGCTTGACCGAGTTCAGCACCGGGTCCTGCCGGCAGGTGTCGAGGAAGCCGCCGCCCTCGTCGAACCCGTGCGGCTCGCGCCCGAGGATGGTGGCGAGGTCGAAGCGGAAGCCGTCGACCCGCATCTCCGTCGCCCAGTAGCGCAGGGAATCGGTCACCAGCTGCAGGACGCGCGGGTGCGACAGGTTGAAGGTGTTACCGGTGCCGGTATCGTTGATGTAGTAGCGCTCGTCGCCCGGCATCAGGCGATAGTAAGAGGCGTTGTCGACGCCCTTGAACGACAGGGTCGGCCCCTTCTCGTTGCCCTCGGCTGTGTGGTTGTAGACCACGTCGAGGATCACCTCGAGGCCGGCGCCGTGCATGCGCGCCACCATCTCCTTGAACTCGGAGAAGGCGAAATCCGGCACCGCCGCGTAGCGCCGGGCGGGCGTGAAGAACGAGATCGTGTTGTAGCCCCAGTAATTCACCAGGTTCTTTTCCTGGAGATAATCGTCCTGCACGAAGGCATGGACGGGCAGGAGCTCCACCGAGGTCACGCCAAGGCTCTTGATGTAGTCGAGCACGGCCGGGTTGCCGAGGCCGGCATAGGTGCCGCGCAGCTTCTCCGGCACGGCCGGATGCAGCTTGGTGAAACCCTTCACATGGGTTTCGTAGAAGATCGTCTTCTCCCACGGCACGTGCGGCTTGCGGTCCCGTCCCCAGGTGAAGGCCGGGTCGATGACGCGGCTGCGGCGGGTGAAGGGCGCGGAATCGCGCTCGTCGAAGGTGAGGTCGTCGCCCGTCTCCATCTGGTAGCCGAACAGGGCCGGGTTCCAGGTGATCGAGCCGACGAGACCCTTGGCGTAGGGGTCGATGAGTAGCTTGTTGGGATTGAAGCGGTGGCCGGCCTTGGGCTCGTAGGGGCCGTGGACCCGGTAGCCGTAGATCGTGCCGGGACGCGCGTCGGGCAGGTAGCCGTGCCAGATCTCGTCGGTATATTCGGGCAGTTCGATCCGCTCGAGTTCCTGCTCTCCGGCATCGTCAAACAGGCAGAGCTCGACCTTGGTGGCATGGGCCGAGAACAGGGCGAAGTTGACGCCGAGGCCGTCCCAATTGGCGCCCAGCGGATAGGGCGATCCCTCTTTGATGCGCGATCGTACCGCCTTCGTCTGCGTGGCGGCTTGCGGCATCGGGGGGTTCTTGGCGACCATGATCACTCCAGGGGGGGCTCGCTGCCTGAGGCGGAGCCCGACGGCATGAATTCTGCCGAGTGAACGTTCATGCTTGACCGTAAGGTCCGCCGGCGCGGAAACTTTTTGCGGTGCGAGAGGCACTTTCGCGTCAATGCCGTACTATGGTCGGGTCGCTTTGCCGCGCTCGACATCGTCGCCGTTCTGGAGCCAGCCCATGCCCGACAGATCTTCCGTTTTGCAGACCGTCGCCGACCGGCACGGCGTCAGCGTCGACGCCGTGCGCCATCTCATGCGCGCGCTGGAAGCGGGCAATGGGACGATGGCCCAGTTCAACCATCCCGAACTCGGAGGGTTCGGCCAATGGTCGTCCGGCGGCATGACCATGATCGGCAACATGTTCGACGCGAATCTGAAGTCGCGCGTGGCGGCGATATGCTCGGATCTCGCCCAATCCCTGCCCCCCGGCGGCTGGGACGACGGCTCGGCTTCCGCGACCTGGTGGCCCGCCGAACTCGGCCGACCGGCGACGTCCGGCTCGCAGAACGGCATGCGCTACGCCTATTTCCCGGATAGCCGGTTGCTCGCGGTGGAAACCGCGGGAACGCTCGTCCTCTACGATACCGGGCATTACGACATTTCCGGCGTCTCGCAGCAGCAGGGCGATACGCAGAGCCTCCGCTTCAGCGGCCGCAACGGTTACGTCGACCTCGAATCGCTCCAGCGGGTCAGCGTGGCCCCCACGCCGGAACGCTCCCTCGAACCGAAGCCGTTCCACCCCGAGCCGATCGTGGCCCCGCCCCGCACCGAAGACCGTCCGCGTCCGGCCCCGGAGCCGGACTTCCACCAGACCGGAGCCCCCTCGGGGGACGTGATCTCGACCCTCGAGCGCTTGTCCGAACTCCACCGCAAGGGCGTGCTCACCGAGGCGGAGTTTTCGTCCAAGAAGGCCGAACTCCTGGCGCGGTTGTAGGGGGCGCGGTCGGCGACGAGCGATTGCGCCGGGACCTCCCTCCCCACGGCGTTTCCCTTGCCGCGGGGCTCGGACCGGAACTTGGAAGTGTCGTCAGGCCCGTCGCGCGCGGCCGGTCATGCAACTGCGCGCGTCATCGCCCGACTGGGCGGAATCACCGGGGACCTGGTCGATCGATCCGACGGCATGCTTCCGGCGTGGAGAACCCCATCCTACACGGTACGATACAGGGCGAATCGTCCCGAATACCTCCCGGCATCCGGACCCGCTCCCATTTGCGCGGCTTTTATCGTAACGAAGGCTCGATGACCGATAACGACATGCGCGAATCACGCGCCGCACTCATCCTGCTCGCCGTCGCCGTGGCGTCGGTCCTGATATTCGGCGCGATAACGATTCTGACTCAGCTCTGAGCCGAATGCACCGATCGCGCGCCGACGACCTCAGTGGGTCCAGGGGGCCGTGCGGTTGAATTTGAAATTGTCCGAATAGGACAGGCCCTTGCGGATCGCGGGCTTCTGGGGCTGCTCGACCCGGAAGGTGATGCCGTTGCGGGTTGCGTAGGCGACGGCCTCGTCCTGGGTCTCGAACGACAACCTGACCTGCTGCAGCATGTCCGACGATCCGGTCCAGCCCATCAGGGGGTCGGTGTCGCGCGGAGAACTCTGGTCGAATTCCAGCAGCCAGGCCTTGGTGCGGGCCGTGCCGGATTGCGAGGCATCCTTGGCGGGCTGATAGATTCGAGCACTCGGCATCGTGGGGTCGATAGCTCCAGCAGGAGAGAACGGCCGATACGCACGCGATTGGTCGGGGCGATAGGATTCGAACCTACGACCCTCTGGTCCCAAACCAGATGCGCTACCAGGCTGCGCTACACCCCGACACGCTCGCGCGCAGAGCGGAGGTACGGTTTTTGGAAGCAAACAGCAAGCGCGCCGCAGCGATAAGCGCCCCGATGGTGAAGGAGAGCCGAAATCTGCGGCCCCTCCCCTGTCGGCGGCGCTGCGGATCAGACGGAGAACGCGACGCCGAGCTTCCTGTCCCGTCTCCAGACGACCGTGCAGGCGCGCGGTTTGGCGTAGGCGGTCATCACCAGGATGAACTCGTCCGGAACCTCGTCCGGAGTCTCGACCTCGATCTGTGCGCCGGTCTCGGACTGGTCCCAGACCAGGCAGTCGATATCCGCCCGCTCGCCCGCGAAGGAGAGCGCCCCGATGCGAAATGCACCTTTCCGCGAGGCGCGGCGACGATTGGTAGTCACGTCATGGATCCAGCTCTAACCTGACTCCGACTGTCACCCTGGCCGGTTAATTTTCAGGCTATCGGTACACGATCAGACCATCACGTCGACGACACGGTCCTGGCCTGCCGGACGGGCGGTCACCGTCGGTGCGGTGGGCGCGCCGACATTGACCGAGACCAGTTTCGGTTCGGTCACCCCATCGCGAAGGGCCTCCATGCGGGCGCTCGTCACCACGTCGAGGGCCTTCAGCAGTCCCAGCGTGTTCAGCGAAACCGTGATCGTCATCGGGAGGGGCCTCCGTCGATGGATGGTGCTGCAATGTCTTGCAGCTGGGACGCTACACGAGGATGTCGAGGACGCGTTTCTCGGTGTCGAGGGTCGATTTCATCACCGCCGTGTTGACCTCGAAGCTCGCCTTGCTCTCCATCAGCTGCATGGCCGAGCTCGACAGGTCGACCTGGGTCGGGCTGGGGAGGACCTGATCCACCTGGGTCGGGCTGGGCATGGTCATGCCCACCGAGGCGATCTGTTCCGCCGCGTTGCTGAAGCGCTGGGAGGCCGCCACCATCCCGCCGCCGCTGATCGAGATCGCGCTGCTCATCCTACCGGTCTCCCGCTCGGGTACCCCCGTGAGCGACCATGCAAGCACGAGAACCCTGAAGCAATCGGTCGAACAATCCCTCGCATTCTAGCGACCTGCCGTTCGAGCGACCTGCCATTCGACCAGCCCGGCATTCGCGTGACCGGCGCGGCTTGACCTCGGTGCCGCCGGTCGCCAACTCGACCTTCGGCGCTGCCCGGCACTCGCGGCGCGCTGAAAGGAATTTCGATGATCGATCTGCATTACTGGCCGACGCCGAATGGCCACAAGGTGACGATGTTCCTTGAGGAGGTCGGGCTCCCCTATACGATCAAGCCGGTGAACATCGGCAAGGGCGAGCAGTTCAAGCCGGACTTCCTCGCCATCGCCCCCAACAACCGGATGCCGGCCATCGTCGATCACGACCCGCCGGGGGGCGGCGCTCCGATCACCCTCTTCGAATCGGGCGCGATCCTGCTCTATCTCGCCGAGAAGACGGGGCGCTTCATCGCCGCCGACCTGCCGGGTCGGGCCGAGGTGCTGCAATGGCTGTTCTGGCAGATGGGCGGACTCGGGCCGATGCTCGGCCAGAACCACCACTTCTCGCAATACGCGCCGGAGAAGATCCCCTACGCCATCGAGCGCTACGTCAAGGAGACGAACCGGCTCTACGGCGTCCTCGACCGGCGTCTGGCCGACCGGGAGTTCGTGGCAGGGCCCGATTATTCCATCGCCGACATGGCCTCCTATCCGTGGATCGTCCCCTGGGAGAAGCAGGGCCAGAACCTCGACGATTTCCCCAACCTCAAGCGCTGGTTCACCGCCATCGCCGAGCGCCCCGGCACCAAGGCGGCCTATGCCCGCGCGCCGGAGGTCAACCCCGACCACGGCAAGACCATGAGCGAGGACGCCAAGAAGGTGATGTTCGGCCAGACCGCCAAACGGGACTGACGCAAGCGGGGCTGAGCTATCGCCGGAGGCTGTCCAGCCTCACCGGGGCGGCGTGCGGGCGGGTCGCCAGCATGCCGTCGATGAGCGCCAGCACCTCGGCCCGGCCGCAATTGGCGGCCGGCTCGAACGGCGTCCAGGTCTGGGTGAAGTCGAGCTGGGCGAAGACGTCGCGGTAGCGGCGCAATTCGTTGGTGGTCAGCGGCACCCCGCGCACGAAGGCCTTGTGGGCCGAGATCGTCTCGGCCCGGCGGAAATCCTTCGGGTCGAGCTCGAATTTCAGGGCGTCGCCGCAGAACAGGATCTTTCGCGCCCGGTCGAACAGGATTGCGTGGCCGTCGAAATGCCCTGCCGTGCGGTGGAGTTCGAGGCCGGGCAGCGGTTCGAGGAAATCGTCGTAGGGCCAGGAGACCTGCAAGGCCGCGCTCCAGATGAAGTCGGCGGCCGGCAGGCAGAGTTCCGGGTCGAACCGGTCCTGCAGCTGCACCAGCGCCCCATAGGCATGCGGGTGCGAGGAAGAGAGCACCTGCATCCCGCCGAGGGACGCGATGTGCTTCAGCGCCGCCTCGCTGAAGACCGGGCAGGCCTCGAAGCCCATATTCCCGTCGGGCGTCTGGATCAGGTAGGCGCTCGGCCCGATGCCGGAGACGGGATCGTTCCAGAAACGCCAGATTCCCGGCTCCAGCTCCTCCCAATGGCAGGGGAAGCGGTCCTGCGCCTCGCGCTCGCTCCAGAACTGCCAGCCCTTCTGCGGCACCACGTGACGTGCGTCGAGGCACATCGGACACGAGGGCGGCGGCGCGAAATGGCGCTGCCAGAACCCGCAATTGTCACAGGTATAGGCGGGGAGATCGAGGGCGCCGGCGAAGGGCAGGTATCCGGGAGACACGGTGGCGTTGCTCGGGTTCGGGGCGGGAGGTCGAGGCCCAGCCATATAGGTCGTGCCGCGAGGCTGTCGCGGGTCGGATGACGAGAGGATCGCTTCGGCGCCGGCCGGAACGCATGGCTCCTGCGCCGGACGGCCCGGTTGCGAAGCGGCGGCGGCGTCGCGATCTCTTCCGGGTGGGGACGTTCATGGCCGGCGCGAGCCGGTCGCTCATGCAAACGGACACGCGATTCATGATCCCTCTTTCCGTTCTCGACCTCGCCTTCGTGCCGCATGGCGCGACGCCCGGCGACGCCCTGCGGAACACCCTCGACCTGGCGCGGGTGGCCGAGCGCCTCGGCTATCGGCGGTTCTGGCTCGCCGAGCACCACAACATGGTGGGCATCGCCAGCGCGGCGACCTCCGTGGTCATCGGCCACGTGGCCTCGGGCACGAGCCGCATCCGCGTCGGGGCCGGCGGGGTCATGCTGCCGAACCACTCGCCCATGGTCATCGCCGAGCAGTTCGGCACGCTGGAGACCCTGTATCCGGGCCGGATCGATCTGGGCCTCGGGCGCGCTCCGGGTACCGACCAGCGGACCTTGCGCGCCCTGCGGCGCTCGCCCGAGACGTCCGACCAGTTTCCGCAGGACGTCCTCGAACTCCAGGCCCTGCTCGGCGACGCGCAGCCGGGCCAGGTGATCCAGGCCGTGCCGGGGACGGGCACCAAGGTGCCGCTCTGGATCCTCGGCTCCAGCCTGTTCGGAGCGCAGCTCGCCGCCATGCTCGGCCTGCCCTACGCCTTCGCCTCCCATTTCGCGCCGGATGCGTTGATCGAGGCGCTTTCCGTCTATCGCGAGCGATTCACCCCGTCCGAGCAGTCGACGACGCCTCATGCCATGGTGGGCGTCAACGTCGTGGCGGCCGAGACCGATGCCGAGGCGCGTCGCCTGTTCACCTCGGCGCAGCAGCAATTCGCCAACATGTTCCGGGGCACGCGGGGCCTGCTGCCGCCGCCCATCGACGATATCGAGACCTACTGGTCGCCCTCCGAGAAGCGCCAGGCCTCGGGGATGCTCGCCCGCGCCATCGTCGGATCGCCGGAGACCGTGCGCCGGGGGCTCGCCGACCTGATCGCCGAGACCGGGGCGGACGAACTCATGGTGGCGAGCGCCATCCACGACCATGCCGCGCGCGTGCGCTCCTACGAGATCCTGGCGGATGTCGCCGCGGCGCCGGTCCGGGCCGCTCCGGCGCGGGAACTCGTCGCGGGTTGATCCCGGCTGCGCCGGGCGGGGTCTCGCATCGCTTAGGAGGTGTGCCTATGGTGCGCCACCAACCTCACGGGCCGACATGATCAAGAAGACGCACCTTCCCTCCGACGCGACTCTCGCGGACGTCGTCCCCACCCTGGAGGAGGCCGACGCCTATCTGAGCCGGCTCCTCACCAACATGCGTTTCTGCCAGAAACGGCACGGCAATGCCTCGGTCCGCATCGCGGTCACGGGCAAGGGCGGCCACCCGTCCTACCGGGTCGATTACGTCAAGCCGGTGGCGCCGGACCCGGACGGCACGCCGTTCGACGCCTATGGCGGCAAGGCCCATTACAGCTTCACCGCCATCAACATCATGGAGACCAACTGGAGCAGCCGCTCGATGAGCATCGACGAGGTGCTGAAACTCCAGGCGGACTTGCGGAAGCCGAAATTCGAGGAACGGTGAGTCCAGGGGCCTCGCTCTGATCGCTCTCGGCCGAGCCTGCTGCATTTATCCCTCTGCTTTTAGGCAGGGCGCGTCCCTCTCCCCCTTGTGGGGAGAGGTTAGGAGTGGGGGTGGCTCCGCCAGCCTCCGCAGCGTGAGGGTCGCCCAACCACCCCACCTCCAACTCCTCCCCACAAGCTCGACGGATCTCGGGCAGGCCCGAGATCCGCTGGGGAGGAGGGTCCCGCGCATCCCGCGAGATGCGTGACTCTCATAGCGCTCGACCGCAGGCGGTCGGTTCAGCCCGCCAAGGGGATGCGGGAGGCCCGGTCGGGCAGGCGCGCGGCCTTCGCCCCGCCCGCCTGACCTGCGCCGAAGCCCGGCCGGGACGCGAAGGGCAGGAATGTCCAGCCGTCTCGTGTCCGGCCCTTCGTGACGTAGAGCGCGGAATCAGCGCATTCGATGAGTTCCTCCGGCGTGTGGTGTCTGCCGGGGACGGCCGAGGTCACGCCGATGCTGATCGTCAGCCCGATGGTCTCCCCGCGCCAGAGGAAGGGCGAAGCGCGCAGGGCCGCGTTGGCCTGCTCGGCGATCTCGGTTGCCGCATCCCCCTCGATCCCGCGAAGCAGGATGCCGAATTCGTCGCCGCCGAGCCGCGCGAACACATCGGCGGGGCGGATGCTTCCCCGCACCGCGTCCGCCACGTGCTGGAGCGCGGCATCGCCGGCCACGTGGCCGAGGCCGTCATTGATCCCCTTGAACCGGTCGAGGTCCATCAGCATCACGCTGAACGGCTCGCCGGTCTCGCGCGCGCACTCCCCGGCGAGCTGCCGCATGAACTGGCGGCGATTGGGCAGGCCGGTCAGGTCGTCCTCGGCGGCCAGCCGCTCCACCGTCGCCATCAGGCTATCGACCACCGAGACGAGGAAGCCGAAATTCCAGACGATGCCCGCCAGGATGAAGACCAAAAGGTCGATGGCCGCGAGGAAGACCAGGGAGACATCCGGTGCGATGCCGCTGAGCCTCACCGTCACCGCGCAGGCGACGATGCCATGGGCCGTGATCGCGGTCGCCAGTGCGCTCATCGTGATGAGCGCGCCGAGCTCCCGAATCCGGCGCCGGGCGAGATAGAGGATGGCGAGCGCGAGAGGAATGCATTGCGACGTGACGTAGAGCGGGTTCTGGCCCCACCAGGGTTGCCAGGTGAGCGCCATGGCGAGCACGCTGGCGGCCAGCAGCCCGGCATGGAGAGCCCAACGCGGCTCGTCCCCGTGGAAGCGGCGCAGGCCGACCGTGTTCAGGTAGAAGGCCAGACAGGCGACGGCATTCCCGCCGACGGTGGTGGCGAAATTCCCGACGCCGCCATCGAGGGCGAGCAGGATGCCGCCCGCCACCTTGGCCAGGCTGCCCGCCAGCCAGTAGCGCACCCCGGCCAGCTCCCTGTAGCGATAGAGGACGCTGGCCCAGAGCACGCAATGGGAGAGCCCGGCTATCAGCACGACCAGATACAGCGTGTAAAAATCCGGCATCCGGGACGGGCACTCTCTCTTTCGGGTCACACGCTCACTGACCAAGCTTGGCGGTTTGGATGTCTGAATACGCTATTCACCGCCGTTTGGGCGACTCGGTGTCTCTCACAAAACTCCCGCTGCGCCGTTGCGCCGTGAGCGAGAAGGGCCGTGAGCGGGAAGCGACCGGGAGTTTCGTGAGGTACTCCCAAGGCGGGCATCGACATGAATGCATCGCCCGCTCGACCATGATCTTGACTTGCGCGGGCTCTCGGACTAGTCCGCCAACCTCATATCCGACGACATGTCGTCAATACGAACGCCGACCGGCCCTGTGAGGCCGGAGGTCAACGCCCGACAGCGCGATGCGCCCTCGGGCGAGTTTCGCGTTGGAAACAGGCCGTCGCTCCGCCGATCCAGACGAGTGAGTCTCGCCCTGTCGCAAGCGCATGAACCCCTTCGCATCGAGGATGCGGTCAACGATGTCTGCCCCTGGTCGGGCAAGCCGATCGCGGCCGATTCCCTGACGCTCTACAACGGGTCCGTCGTCGGGTTCTGCAATCCCGATTGCCGGGACAAGTTCGCGTCGGCGATCAACGCCTTCGAGGCGGCGCTGCAGGTGCGGCGCGTCTCGTCCGCCGGCCTGTTCCAGTAGGTTCGGAGAGCCAGACGATGTTCGAAGGCCTGTCCGACCGCCTGTCCGGTATCCTCTCGGGGCTCACCCGTCGGGGTGCGCTCACGGAAGCCGACGTCACCGCCGCCCTGCGTGAGGTTCGCCGCGCGCTGCTGGAAGCCGACGTCGCCCTCGAAGTGGTGCGCGGCTTCACCGAGAAGGTGCGCGAGAAGGCGGTGGGCGCCGTCGTCGTCAAGTCGGTGACGCCCGGCCAGATGGTCGTGAAGATCGTCAACGACGAACTCGTGGCCATGCTCGGCTCCGAGGCCGGCCTCATCGATCTCAACGCCCCCGCCCCCGTCGCCATCCTGATGGTCGGCCTCCAGGGCTCGGGCAAGACCACCACCACCGCCAAGATCGCCCGGCGCCTGACCAACCGCGACAAGCGCAAGGTGCTGCTCGCCTCCCTCGATACCCGCCGCCCGGCCGCCATGGAGCAGCTGGCGATCCTGGCCAAGCAGGTCGGCGTCGACAGCCTGCCCATCGTCGAGGGCCAGTCGGCGGTGCAGATCGCCCGCCGCGCCATGGATGCCGCGCGCCTCGGCGGTTTCGACGTGGTGATGCTCGACACCGCCGGCCGCATCACCCTCGACGAGGCGCTGATGGCCGAGGCCGCCGAGGTCAAGGCGGCGACGAATCCCCACGAAGTCCTGCTGGTGGCCGACGCGCTCACCGGCCAGGACGCGGTGGTCACCGCCCGCGCCTTCGACGAGCGCCTGGGCGTCACCGGCATCGTGCTGACCCGCATGGACGGCGATTCGCGCGGTGGCGCGGCGCTCTCCATGCGCGCCGTCACCGGCAAGCCGATCAAGCTCGTCGGCACCGGCGAGAAGGTGGACGCCCTCGAGGAGTTCCATCCCTCGCGCGTCGCCAACCGCATCCTCGGCATGGGCGACATCGTCTCCCTCGTGGAGAAGGCGGCCGAGACCATCGACCACGAGCAGGCGCTCCGCACCGCGGAGAAGATGCGCAAGGGCAAGTTCGACCTCGACGACCTGTCGATGCAGCTCGCCCAGATGGAGAAGATGGGCGGCATCGGCGGCCTGATGGGCATGCTGCCCGGCATGGGCGCCATGAAGAAGCAGGTCGAGGGCGCCAATCTCGACGAGAACATGTTCAAGCGCCAGCGCGCCATCATCTCGTCGATGACCGCGCAGGAGCGCAAGAATCCCGACATCCTCAAGAATTCCCGCAAGAAGCGCATCGCCGCGGGGTCGGGGACGAAGGTGGAGGAGCTCAACAAGCTCCTCAAGATGCACCGGACCATGGCCGACATGATGAAGGCGATGGGGTCGGGCAAGCGCGGCATCGGCCAGGCGCTCGGCTCGATGTTCGGTCTCGGCGGCGGTGGCGGGATGGGCGGCATGCCCGGCCTTCCCCCCGGCATGCCCGAGCCGACCCCCGAGCAGATCGAGGCGATGCAGAAGCAGATGGGCGGCAAGCTGCCTCCCATGCCGCCGGGCTTCGGCGGCGGAAAGATGCCGGGCCTTCCGGGGCTCGGAGGACCGAAGGGGCCGGGCGGTCTGCCGGGCCTCGGCGGTTTCCCGTTCGGGAAGAAGAAGTAGGGGCGAATGGGGAGTAGCGAATAGCGAAGGGGCGGCAGGCCGGCCCTCTTCGCTACTCACTACTCGCTATCCGCCAAGAACGATCAGATTACCAACCTCCAGGAGCACACCATGTCCCTCAAGATCCGTCTCACCCGTGGCGGCGCCAAGAAGCGCCCGTATTACCGCATCGTCGTCGCCGATGCCCGCGCGCCCCGCGATGGCCGCTTCATCGAGAAGGTCGGCGTCTACGACCCGATGAAGGCCAAGGACGATCCGGCCCGCATCGTGCTCGAGTCCGAGAAGATCCAGGCCTGGCTCGCCAAGGGCGCCCAGCCCACCGACCGCGTCCTGCGCTTCCTCGACGCCGCCGGCCTCGCCAAGCGCCCCGCGCGCAACAACCCGCAGAAGGCCGAGCCGGGCGAGAAGGCCAAGGAGCGCGCCGCCAAGCGCGCCGAGAAGGC
>NZ_VRVC01000077.1:0-24167 GCF_008040005.1 Methylobacterium sp. WL19 | reverse complement strand
ATGCCCCTGAGACGCCGGACGACGACGAAGCCTCGGTTCCCCGCGCTCCTCGGACGCGGTCGCCCCGTAACGAGGTCGCGGCGAAAGCCTTCGACACGCCGCGTCCGCGCCGTACCGGCGCCAAGCCCCCGGAACCGGCGGTCGAGGGACCGACCCGGCGCGAGCAGCGCGCGGCCGCCTCCGCGACCCTCGCCTCCGGCGTGCAGACGCTGATCGTCGAGGAGGACGAGGCTGAGATGCGGATCGACCGCTTCCTGACCACGCGTTTTCCGCAACTGCCCTTCACCCGTGTCCAGAGCATCGTCCGCAAGGGCGAGCTGCGGGTTGACGGCAAGCGCGCCAAGCCGAACGACCGCCTCCTGCCGGGCATGAGCGTGCGCGTGCCGCCCCTCAAGCTCGACCCGGTGGCGGAACGGCCGCGCAGTGTCGCGCGTGACGCCACCGACGCCGACTTCCTGCGCTCGCTCATCCTCTACGAGGATGCGGATATGATGGTGCTGAACAAGCCCTTCGGCCTCGCGGTCCAGGGCGGCTCCGGCACCGTGCGCCACGTGGACGGGCTGCTGGAGGCCCTGACCGGGCCGGACGGGCAGAAGCCGCGCCTCGTCCACCGCCTCGACAAGGACACCGCCGGTTGCCTCATCGTCGCCAAGACACGCCTGGCGGCGGCGACCCTCGCCAAGAGCTTCCGATCGCGGTCCGCCCGCAAGGTCTACTGGGCGCTCACCGCCGGTGTCCCGCGCGTGCCTCAGGGCCGGATCTCGACCTACCTCGCCAAGGAGGAAGCTCCCGACGGCGACGCCCGGATGCGGGTAGCCCAGCACGGCGACGACGGCGCCGCCCACGCGCTCACCTATTACGCGATGGTCGACAATGCGGCGCAGAAGCTGTCCTGGCTTTCGTTGAAGCCCGTGACCGGGCGCACGCATCAGCTCCGCGCCCATGCCGCGCATATCGGCCATCCCATCGTCGGGGATCCGAAATATTTCAGCGTCGAGAACTGGGCCTTGCCGGGAGGTATCCAGAACCGCTTGCACCTGCTGGCACGCCGCATCGTCATCCCGCATCCGCGCACGCTGAAGCCGGTGGACGTGACGGCGCCGCTGCCGCCGCATATGGCGCAGAGCTGGAACCTGCTGGGCTTCGACGCCTCGCGCTACGATCCCATCATCGAGGCGCCGGAGGCGTGATCCGCTTTGGCCGCATCGGCGGGGAGGATCCGCGGATGCGCCTTGGCAATCGGGCGCCATGCCTTATCCTTGTGGTCGACCTCACCCGTCGTTGCAGCGAGAACCCATGCCGATGACGTTCGCGACCATGGCCAGCACCGCCCTGATCGGCCTGTTCGTGTGCTTCGGATCAGCGTCGCTGACGTCTGAGGCTGTCGCGCAGGCGACGGGTCCACAGCAGAATACGCCGAGTCCTGCGGCAAAAGCGGCTCCCGCTCCGGCGGCCCAGAATCAGGCACCGCCGCCTCCCTCCGTAGGCCGCCATGGATCGCAGGTGCGGGCGGGCGACCGCAGGCGACGGTCCTATGCCAGCTGTAATCGGTTGTCGCATGCGCGCGGCCTGCGCGGCGGCGTGCGACGTCGCTTCCTGATCCGCTGCAAGCTCGGCTACGAGCGCCAGAAGCCCGGACAGGTTCCGGCCCAGCAATCGCCGCAGGGGCGCCAGCCGTGATGCGGCCACGCGGGACGGTCCCGTGAAACTCGTCGTCTTCGACGTCGACGGGACTCTCGTCGACAGCCAGCACCTCATCGTCGCCGCGCAAGGCATGGCCTTCGCCGAACACGGGCTCGAAGCGCCCGCGCGTGCGGTGGCCCTCTCCGTCGTCGGGCTCTCCCTGCCGCAGGCCTTCCGGCGCCTCGTTGGCGAGGATGGGCCCGTGGAGGGCCTGTCCGAGAGCTACAAGCGCGCCTTCAACACCCTACGGCTCGATCCCGCCTATGAGGAACCGCTCTTCCCCGGCATGGCCGACCTGATCGAACGCCTGCGCGCCCGCGACGACCTTCGGCTCGGGGTCGCCACGGGAAAATCCCGACGCGGGGTCGACCGTCTGATCGAAAGTCATGGCTGGGGCAAGGTCTTCGCCACCATCCAGACCGCGGACGACGCACCATCGAAGCCCGACCCGGCGATGCTGCATCAGGCGATGGCCGAGGTTGGCGCATTGCCGGAGACCACGGTGATGATCGGAGACACCACCTACGACATGGACATGGCGGTCAGTGCCGGCGCGGCCGCCATCGGTGTCGCGTGGGGTTATCACCCGCCGGGTGCCTTGCTCGGAGCCGGGGCGGTGACCGTGGTGGAAACCGCCTCCGCGCTGGCGGATATGTTCTCGGGAAGTTTTCGCGAGTCCGGCGCGGGCACCAGCATCGGCGACCTCGCGTCCGACTAGACGCGGTACCGGAACAGCGATCTAACCCGGCTCAGCGCTCGCGGGCCGATGCGCGATGCGCTAGAACCCCGCCCCATGAGCAACGACGATCCCGCCGGCTGGCTCGGCGCCTCCGATGCCCCTCCCGTTCACGACCCACACCGTGCCGTGCGCGCGCAGACGCGTGTCGCCCTGCCGAAGCGGTTCTACGCGGAGGCCGATCTCACAGACGACGAAGGCGGGTTTCGCCTGACCCTCGATGGACGGTCCGCCAACACGCCGGCGCGCAACCCGCTGCGCCTGCCGACGCGGGCGCTGGCCGAGGCCGTGGCCGCCGAATGGGCAGCGCAGGTCGAGTTCATCGACCCGTCGACCATGCCGCTGACGCGCCTCGCCAACACCGCCATCGACGGCGTCGCCCCCCGCCGCGAGGCGGTGATCGACGACCTCTCGGCCTATGCCGGAACGGATCTCGTCGCCTACCGCGCCGCCGACCCGGAACGCCTCGTGGCCGATCAGGCTCGCGCCTGGGATCCGGTGATCGAATGGGCACACGAGGCCTTTGATGCGCGCCTCATCCTCAGCGAGGGGGTGATGCACGTCACCCAACCCGAGACGTCGGTGACCGCCTTGCGCGGCGCGATCGAAGCGGTCGAAGGGCCGTTCCGGCTGGCGGCTCTCCACACGATGACCACGCTCACGGGCTCGCTCCTCATCGCGCTGGCCACCCTGCACGGACGCCTGACCCCGCAGGAATCCTGGGCGGCGGCACATGTGGACGAGGCCTATCAGGCCAGTGTCTGGGGAAGCGACGCCGAGGCGGAAGCGCGCCATGTCCTGCGCAAGGCCGAATTCGAGTCTGCGGCGGAGTTGGCAAAGCTTGCCCGTTAAATCCATTTTCGCTGCCTGCCCTCCGTGCTAAGGCGCTTTTGACTCTGAACCGCCAAGCCGTGCCCAAACATGCGGTATGGCGCCAATTCCTCGCACCCATCTCAAGGCTCACCGCGCATGAAGGATATTCTCGAGAAGCTCGAAGAGCGGCGCGCTCAGGCTCGCCTCGGCGGCGGCGAAAACCGCGTCGTGGCCCAGCACAAGCGTGGCAAGCTGACGGCGCGCGAGCGCATCGAGCTCCTCCTCGACCATGGGTCGTTCGAGGAATTCGACATGTTCGTGCAGCACCGCTCCACAGATTTCGGGATGGAGAAGCAGAAGATCCCCGGTGACGGCGTGGTGACCGGCTGGGGCACCATCAACGGGCGCACCGTCTTCCTGTTCTCGAAGGACTTCACCGTCTTCGGCGGCTCGCTCTCGGAAACGCATGCCGCGAAGATCGTCAAGGTCCAGGACATGGCGCTGAAGATGCGGGCCCCAATCATCGGCATCTTCGATGCCGGTGGCGCCCGCATCCAGGAAGGCGTCGCGGCTTTGGGCGGCTACGGCGAGGTGTTCCGCCGCAACGTCGCCGCCTCCGGCGTCATTCCGCAGATCTCCGTCATCATGGGCCCCTGCGCGGGCGGCGACGTCTACTCGCCGGCCATGACCGACTTCATCTTCATGGTCCGCGACACGAGCTACATGTTCGTCACCGGCCCCGACGTGGTCAAGACAGTGACCAACGAAGTGGTCACGGCCGAGGAACTCGGCGGCGCCAAGGTCCACACCACCAAGTCCTCCATCGCCGACGGATCGTTCGAGAACGACGTGGAGGCGCTCCTCCAGGTCCGCCGCCTCGTCGACTTCCTGCCCGCCAACAACATCGACGGCGTGCCGGAGATCGAGAGCTTCGACGACCCCCTACGCCTCGACAAGTCCCTCGACACCCTGATCCCGGACAACCCGAACAAGCCCTACGACATGGGCGAGTTGATCCGGCGCGTGGCCGACGAGGGCGATTTCTTCGAGATCCAGGCAACCTATGCCCGCAACATCATGACGGGCTTCGGCCGCATCGAGGGCCGCACCGTCGGTTTCGTCGCCAACCAGCCGATGGTGCTGGCCGGCGTGCTCGATTCCGACGCCTCCCGCAAAGCGGCGCGCTTCGTGCGCTTCTGCGACGCGTTTTCGATCCCGATCGTGACCTTCGTCGACGTGCCGGGCTTCCTGCCGGGCACCGCCCAGGAATACGGCGGCCTCATCAAGCACGGCGCCAAGCTGCTCTTCGCTTACAGCCAAGCCACCGTGCCGCTGGTGACGATCATCACCCGCAAAGCCTTCGGCGGCGCCTACGACGTGATGGCCTCCAAGCACGTGGGTGCGGACATCAACTACGCTTGGCCGACCGCGCAGATCGCGGTGATGGGCGCCAAGGGCGCGGTCGAGATCATTTTCCGAAGCGAGATCGGCGATACCGACAAGATCGCGGCACGGACCAGCGAATACGAGGACCGTTTCCTCTCGCCCTTCGTCGCGGCCGAGCGCGGCTATATCGACGAGGTGATCATGCCCCACTCGACCCGCAAACGCATCGCCCGGGCGCTCGGCATGCTCCGCACCAAGGAGATGGAGCAACCCTGGAAGAAGCACGACAACATCCCGCTCTGAGCAATAGAAGGCTTCCCCCCGGGGAAGCCTGTTCCCAGCGGCCCGCCGCGAAGCGGACGGCGGGCCGGGACGTGAGGTGCGGGAGCGGCGATGACGTCTTTGGCCATCCCAATCTCCACCTCATCGTCAGGCGCCGCGGCAGCGCAGTCGAGAAAGGCTCCAGCCGGACCTGAGCGAACGAAAAAGCTCCGCGAGGCCCACATATGCGGGGCACCTCCGGATGAGGTGGTTCGATGAAACGGATGAGCGTGCTCAGCCGACCGTCCGTTCGAAGTTCCGGCTCCGTCCGGTCAGGATGATCCGACGGTCGTCCCAGAAGGCCGCCATACCTACCAAATGCTCGGCACCCTCACCCCTATCGCGATTGTTCCCGGACGCAGCCAGGATGATCCGACGCAGGAGGGGCACATCGATAGCTTGACGCCGATGGTTCGCGGCTTGCACCGCCAAGGGCCGGCTACCAGGTCGCTGGGTTGGGTTGGACCGGAACCTCCGCTTTGAGCATCCCCAACGCCCCATCATGGCAAGACAAACAGGACCTTTTCTTTCGAGGGCACTGTCGGCAGCGACGTGAACAAACCTCCAAATCCCTATCACCGATTGCCGTCACCTCGATACGGAAATAAACCGCCCCGACGATGATTGCCTTAAAAACTTACCTTCCCTCGTTTTTCAGTTGCAACCTTCATTTTGACCGTTACGCTCAATCTAGTGATCAAAATCCTTATTGGATAGATTCTAGGATTCGCCATGCCGACTATTAAACTCACGGTAGGTGCAGGTTACAATGATGACGATTCCATCACTGTATTTCCCCCGCAACGGTATGACGACGATCCAGAAGCAGATATTTTTGTCCGTTCCGTCGGAGTCGATGAGCGGCTCGTGATTCGCGATAGCGATGGAGACGGGACGACATTGTTCTACTTTTCTGAAGACCGCTTGTCGCACCATGCTACGGCGTTTTCGGGAGGCTACGATTTCAACTTTTCCGACCGCCTTGGAAAAACGACACTCGAGGGCGGAAATTTCGCCGACGTCCTGACCGGCGGATCCGGCTCGGACAGCCTTCTTGGCGGGCTCGGAGGCGACACGCTCAATGGTCGTCGCGGCAACGACGTGCTGGAAGGAGGCGCCGGCGCCGACATCCTGAACGGCAGCTTGGGAACCGACACGGCGAGCTACCAAAATTCCTCAGCGGGCGTCACCGTCAACCTGAGCACAGGCGTCAATCGAGGTGGCGATGCCGAAGGCGACGTCTTGATCAGTATCTCCAGGATCAATGGCAGCACCCATGGAGACGATCTTACGGGCAGCGCCGCCGCCAATACCTTGATCGGCAATGGAGGAAGCGACTCTCTTTACGGCCTCGGGGGAAATGACCGCTTGGTCATTGCCAATAGTCCCGTGATCGTCGACGGAGGCACGGGGAAAGACGCATTGATCGTCACAGGCGCAATCGAACTTACGGACAGCAACTTCAGGAATATTGAAAAAACTTACGTTCGGAACGGTGGTGATGTGTCGTTCGAGTTGGTGACCCATGGTCAAACCATCGTATCTCAAACGACTTCGGAGATTGGTACACTTATCGATGGTTCGCAGGGAAACGATCGGATCTCGTCCGGTGACGGCAGCGATATCATCATTGGTGGAACCGGTAACGACAAGCTTTTTTCAGGCTTAGGCGAAAACATCTTCGGCTATGAAAATGCCAATTTTGGACGAGACAATATCTATGACTTTGAAGTGAATACTGATCGTCTGCTCATAACGTCCATCGCGAGAAGCTTCAGCGACGTTGAAATCAAGGCGATCAACGACGGTCAGGATACACAGATCACGTTCGCCAGGATTGCAGACGCGTCGCAAAAAATAATTCTGCACGATGTCGTAGCATCGAGCCTGACGGAGGGAAGTTTTATCATCTAGTCGTTCCTGAACCGCAACTCACCCCAAGACATGAGCATGCGTGGGATAGACAGACGCGGCTCGTTGCCATGAGTGTACTCCGACCAAGAGTACACTCGGGCGACAGAGACATATTTTTATTCGAGGCTCGAAGGCACCGGGCTCCGGAAGTGGTGTCGGGTCCGGGCCGACGATCGCGGCTCAGGCGCCACCCCGCTCGAAGATCAGGTTCAGCCGAGTGCGGGCGATCTGACGATAACCTCGGGCCTCGAGCAGACCGACGAGGTCGATCTGCCATTGCGCCGTGCCATCCTCGATGACGAGCAGACGAGGGTGCAGGGAGACCGGTGCCTCGCGGAAGAACGGCTCCAGGATCAGATCCTCGGCACCCTCCACATCCAGCTTGATCGCGTCGATGCGGGTGATGCCCTCGCCCTGGGCGAGCCCAAGCAGGGTGACCGCCGGCACGCGGATCTGCGCGCCCTCGTTGGTACCGACGATCTTCAGGCTCGATTCGCCACGGTTGCGCGGGTCAACGAACAGCGTCAGTTCGCCGGCCTTGTCGGCTACTGCGCAGGCCACCGCCTTCACTGTGCCGAACGGGTTCTGGGCGATGTTGTAGGTCAACCGGTCGAACACGTCGGGCTGCGGCTCGACGGCGAGGATGCGAGCCCCCGGACCGGCGAAAGCAGCGACGAAGAGGGCGTAGGCGCCGATATTCGCGCCGATATCGAGGAAGGTGCAGCCCGGCTTCAGGCGTGAGGCCAGTAGCGCCCGCTCTTCGGGATCGAAGAATTGCGGGGTAAACAGCACCTTCTTCTCGCAATTGTTATTGTAGGGGTGCAGCCGCATGCGCGCGCCGAACCGCTCCACGTCGAGGGGCCGTCCATGCAGCATCGTGATGGCCAGCCGGCGCAGAAAGAAGCCGACGCGCCGCCCCGCCCAACTCTTGCCGGAGAGCGTCACGGTGCGGTCGGTGATACGCGCCACCAGCCCTCGGGGCGCGTAGGTGCCGAAAGGCTGGATGGCGGAAGATTGCGTGTCAGTCATTGTGGTGGGTGATGCCAGCCCGACAGGCGCACGGCAAGCATCGCCTGTCGTTCGACGCTGTCGGCTAGACCTGCACAAATCGGCGTCGTGCCTACAAACAACGCAGCCTCGAGATTATCCCCTGCGCAAGCGATCATCGGAGAGGCACCATCGGCAACCCTCGAGACCTCCGGAATCATAGGTGGAAACGGGACCGTCCTAGGGGAAAAAACGGGATGCTGCAGCGACATCTCAGAATCATTCGACATGGCACGCGCCGTGCGAATGCCCCGACGTGGGCAACGGCGCCCGCGAGAGACGCCTCCGAAATCGGGCGGCTCGTGCTCACTGTGGCGTGAGCGACCAATCTCTCCCCACCCCGCAATGGGGGCCACTCGCACCGAGTGCCGGGAGACATCAGATCGCCTGGAGCCTCTCCGCATGCAGTCCCAAAAAGCCACCCGAATCGATCTGTTCAGTCTGGCCACGCCGCAGATGCGCGCGTTCCATATCACATGGCTCGCCTTTTTCGTCTGCTTCTTCGCCTGGTTCGCGGTCGCGCCGCTGATGCCGGTGATCAAGGGCGAGTTCGAGCTCACCAACGATCAGGTCTACAACATCAACATCGCCGCGGTCGGCATCACCATCCTGGTGCGCCTGCTGATCGGGCCGATGTGCGATCGGTTCGGCCCCCGCCTGACCTATACCGGCCTTCTGATACTCGGATCGGTCCCGGTGATCGGCATCGCCTTCGCCAACTCCTATGAGAGCTTCCTGTTCTTCCGCCTCGCCATCGGAGCCATCGGGGCGAGCTTCGTCATCACCCAGTTCCACACCTCGGTGATGTTCGCGCCGAACGTGGTGGGCACCGCCAATGCCACCGTGGGCGGCTGGGGCAATGCCGGCGGCGGCGTCACCCAAAGCGTCATGCCCCTGATCCTCGCGGCCCTCGTCAGCGTCGGCGTCGAGAAGACGATGGGCTGGCGTCTGTCGATGATCGTGCCGGGCGTGATGATGCTCGTCGTCGCCTTCCTCTACTTCCGGTTCACGCAGGACACGCCCGAAGGCAACATCATGGAGCTGCGCGCCCGCGGCATCGCGGTGGATTCCGGCAAGAAGGGCGGCTGGGCGGTCTTCAAGCAGGCGATGACGAATTACCGGGTGTGGATGCTCGCCATCACCTACGGCGCCTGTTTCGGCGTCGAGATCTTCATCCACGCGGTGGCGGCGACCTATTATGTCGAGCGCTTCAGCCTCGATCTGACCCAGGCCGGCATGGCGGCGGGCAGTTTCGGCTTGCTGGCCCTGTTCGCCCGCGCGCTCGGCGGCATCGCCTCGGACCGGGTCGCACGCTCGAAGGGCCTCGACGGCCGCACCTTGCTCCTGTTCGCCCTGATGGTCGGCGAAGGAATCGGCCTCCTCGCCTTCGCCTATGCCGGCTCGGTGGTACTGGCCGTCGTCGCCATGCTCGCCTTCGGCCTGTTCACCCACATGGCCTGCGGCGCCACCTACGCCCTCGTGCCGTTCATCGACCGCAAGGCGCTCGGCGGCGTTGCCGGTATCATCGGCGCCGGCGGCAATGTCGGCGCCGTGGCGGCGGGCTTCCTGCTCAAGGGTGTCGGCAACCTGCCCGGCGCTCTGTTCATCCTCGGCATCGCCGTGCTGATCTCGTCGCTCTGCGCAATCTCGGTGCGCTTCTCGCTCACGCACAAGGAGACTGAGCAGAAACTCTACGACGAGGCGGTCGCCCAGCGCGCCGTCACCAGCGGACAGCCCGCCTTCGCCTGAGCGACGATCCCACTGGGGGCTGCAGCGCAGGCTGCGGTCCCTTGGTCGTTTGATCCGGCAAGGGAGGAAACGTCTCCCTGCCCGGATACCTGGGCGTCAACGGAAGGTGATCCAGATTGCAGCAAAGGCCCCTGCGCGGCTCTCGGTGATCGATCCAAATTGGGTTCTGCTACGCTTCACCCGCTTCAAGGTGTGTGCGGAGGTAACTGACCGTCGATCCATCTGAAAGCCGTCACGCCAACGCGGCCTGGAGCTTCGAAAAGCAGCTCCGCCAATCCTCACGATAGGCATTCCGGACGTCTGCGCTGACGATGCGGCGATGGGTGAGCGTGATCTCCGTAGCCCGGTCGCCGACGGAGAGCAGATCGACATGGATCAGGGTCTCGCCGATGCGCAGGAGCGGGTTCGGTCCCTCATACGTCCAAGTCTGATGCAGAGAATGCCCCCGCCTGATCTCCTCGTAGTGCCCGGTCACGGAATGGGACGCTCCATCCGGATCGCGCCGCCGCAATAGAAACGCGCCGCCGACCCGCAGGTCGGTCTCCGCGAGTTCCATGACGGAGGCGCCGGGCGCGAGCCAGCGCATGATGAGCAGAGGATCGGTCCAGGCACGGAAAACGTCCGGATGCGGGGCGCGCACGACGTGTTTGAGGACGACAACGGGTACGATCTGAATCATGGGCCGTTCGTATCCTCGCAAATCGACCGGGACGACCCGACCGGAGCGGTGCCGCTGTGACGATCACACCGTTCATCGCGCCGGAGACGCCGAGCAGCAAGGGGAGTTAAGCCGGCCGAACCCGCGCGAAACGAGGAAAAAGCTTTCCTGTCACCGCTTCGGATATTCGCACCTTGCCTCCGTTCCGTTCAGGGGCGAATTTGACGGCCCATGGAGGCCGTCCATCGACCGACGGAGCCTTCCATAAAAGGTATAGACAAGCCCGATGCAGACCTTCGATTCCGACGGGACCACCATCGCCTATATCGACGTGCCGGCGAAGGGCGGCAGCGGCGATCCGATCGTGCTGATCCACGGATTTGCCTCGAACCATTCCGTGAACTGGGTCAACACGCTTTGGGTGAAGACCCTGTCCGAGGCGGGGCGCCGGGTCGTCGCCCTTGACAATCGCGGGCATGGCGAGAGCGAGAAGCTCTACGATCCGGAGGCTTACGGCTCCGACATCATGGCGCAGGACGCGCGGCGGCTGCTTGACCATCTCGGCATCGCCCGCGCCGACATCATGGGCTATTCCATGGGCGCGCGGATCGCGGCCTACCTCGCCCTCGATGAGCCGGCGCGGGTACGTTCGGTGCTTCTCGGCGGTCTCGGATTGCATCTGGTCGAGGGCAAAGGACTGCCGAACGGGATCGCCGAGGCCCTGGAAGCGCCCCCCGGCGAAAAGGCGCCCAACCTCACCGCCGCCGCTTTCCGCACCTTCGCCGAGCAGACGAAGAGCGATCTCAGAGCGCTGGCCGCCTGCATGCGCGGCTCGCGCCAAACACTGTCGCGGGAAGAGGTCTCGCAGATCGAGGCGCCGACCCTTGTCACGGTGGGCACGCTCGACACGGTTGCCGGCTCGGCCCCGGCGCTGGCTGCGCTCATGCCCAATGCCAGGAGCCTGGAACTTCCCAACCGCGATCACAGCACGGCGGTGGGCGACAAGCAGCACCGGCAGGGCGTCCTGGCCTTCCTCGATGGGCGACCCTGAGGAGGATCAGCTTTTCAGCCGATAGCCGGTCCGAAAGATCCAGGTCACGCTGCCGAGGCAGAGGGCGAGGAAAATCAGGGTCATCGCGAGGCTGATCTCGACCCGCACGTCGGAGGTGCCGAAGAAACTCCAGCGGAAGCCGCTGATGAGGTAGACGACCGGGTTGACGAGGCTGACCGCGCGCCAGAACGGCGGCAGCATCTCGATGGAATAGAAGCTGCCGCCGAGGAAGGTGAGGGGCGTCACCACCAGAAGCGGCACGAGCTGGAGCTTCTCGAATCCGTCCGCCCAGAGGCCGATGAGGAAGCCGAACAGGCTGAACGTCACCGCCGTGAGGAGCAGGAACGCCGCCATCCAGAGCGGATGCTCGATCCGCAAGGGAACGAACAGGGCAGCGGTGGCGAGGATGATCAGGCCGATCAGGATGGATTTCGACGCGGCCGCGCCGACATAGCCGAGCACGATCTCGAAGGGAGAGACCGGCGCCGACAGGATCTCGTAGATCGTGCCGGCAAAGCGCGGAAAGTAGATGCCGAAGGAGGCGTTGGCGATGCTCTGCGTCAGGAGCGAGAGCATGATCAGCCCCGGCACGATGAAGGCGCCATAGGCGATGCCATCCACCGAGGCCATACGCGACCCGATCGCTGCGCCGAAGACCACGAAGTAGAGCGATGTGGCGATGACCGGCGCGACGATGCTCTGCAACCCCGTGCGCCAGAACCGGGCCATCTCGAAGCGGTAGATCGCACCAACCGCCGGCCAGTTCATCGACAACGGATTCATGCCTGCTCCCTCACGAGATCGACGAAGATGTCCTCCAGCGAACTCTGGCTGGTGGAGAGATCGCGGAAGGGGATGCCAGCGGCGGCGAGGTCGGTGAGGAGCGTGGTGATCCCGGTGCGCTCACTCTTGGTGTCGTAGGTGTAGACGAGTTCCTGGCCATCCACCGACAGGGTCAGGCCGTGCGGAGCCAGCTCGTCCGGCAGGGCGGGAAGGGGGTTCTGCAATTGCAGGGTCAGTTGCTTCTTGCCGAGCTTGCGCATCAGCTCGGCCTTCTCTTCCACCAGGATGATCTCGCCCTTCCGGATCACGCCGACGCGGTCGGCCATCTCTTCGGCCTCGTCGATGTAATGGGTGGTGAGGATGATGGTGACGCCCTGATCTCGGAGCTTGCGCACCAACCGCCACATGTCCTGGCGCAGTTCCACGTCGACACCGGCCGTCGGCTCGTCGAGGAACAGGATGCGAGGTTCGTGACTGAGCGCCTTGGCGATGAGTACGCGCCGCTTCATACCCCCGGACAGGGTCATGATGCGGCTGTCCTTCTTGTCCCACAGTGACAGGTCGCGCAGGACCCGCTCGATATTGGCAGGGTCGGGTCTCATGCCGAACAGGCCCCGACTGAAGCTCGTCGTGTCCCACACCGTCTCGAATGCGTCGGTGGTGAGCTCCTGCGGTACGAGACCGATGGCCCTGCGCGCCTCGCGGTAATCCGCCCCGATCTCGTGGCCATCCACCGTGACGGTACCGGAGCTCGCGCGGACGAGTCCGCAGACGACGCTGATCAGCGTCGTCTTCCCGGCGCCGTTAGGACCGAGAAGGGCGAAGATCTCACCCTTTTTGATGTCGAGGTGAATATTCTTGAGGGCATGGAGGCCGGAGGCGTAGACCTTCGACAGGCCGGATATGGAGATGATCGGCGGCATCTGATCTCCATGGATTATTTTTGTGGGGATGGGCGTGCGCGCCGCCTTACCACGATAGGGGGTGCGGCCCGCGAGTGTGATGCGGCACGTCAGGCAACAAAAAAGCCGCCCGGTGGGCGGCTTTCACGAAACGATCGTTCTTAAAAACGTCAGGCCCGGAGACGGCCCTTGACCTCATCGAGACTGGAACGGACCAGCGACAGGGCGGCGTCGCCCTGCATGCGCTCGCGGAGCACCACCTCGGACACTTTCACGGCTGCGTCGGCTGCGGCGGCGCGGACCTGGGCGGTGGCCTGGACCTCGGCCTGGGCGATCTTGGTCTCGGCCGACTTGGTGCGGCGAGCGATGAACTCGTTCAGACGGGCATGGCCCTCGTCGGCGATGCGCTGGGCCTCTTCGCGGGCTCCGGCGACAATCGCTTCGGCTTCGGACTCAGCCTGGCTGCGGCGCTTCTTGTAGTCGGCCAGCACCGTGGCGGCCTCCTCGCGCAAGCGGCGGGCTTCGTCGAGTTCGGACCGAACGCGGCGGCCGCGGGTGTCGAGGGCCTTGGTAACCTGTGCGAAGCCGCCGACCTTCCACACGACGCCCATGAACAGGACGAAGGCGACGGCGACCCAGAACTCGGCATCCAACAACATTCTCGTCGTCCTATTTCGTTGGCGTCCGGCCGGTCAGGGCCGGACCGGTCACGTCTGCTGCTGGCGCACTCAGTGCGGGATGGCGACGCGGTTCAGTGCGGTATCGAGACTGGCCTGGTCGGGAGCCGTCCCGGTGAGGCGCTCGACGATGGCGGAGGCCGTTTCGCCGGCGATGGAGCGAACGCTGCCCATGGCTTCGGCGGTGCGGGTACGAATCGTAGCTTCGGAGGCCGCGATCCTGTCGTTGAGCTCGGCCTCGAGCGTCTTGCGACGAATTTCAGCCTCGGAGCTCAGGGCAGCGCGGGTCTCGGCGGCGATGGTGCGGGCCTTCGCCTGGGCATCGGCCAGCGACTTCTCGTAGGCGGCGCCGGCTGCCTCGGCCTCGGACTTCATGCGCTGGGCCTCGTCGAGATCGGACGAGAGGCGCGTGGCGCGGTCGTGCAGGATCGCCTGGATGCGGGGCAGGGCCACCTTGTCCATCAGGTAGTAGAGCAGGCCGAAGGCCAGCGCGAGCCAGATCAGCTGCGAGAGAAAGGTATGGCTCTCGAAGGGCGGAAAGCCGCCGCCATGTTCGGACGCGGGCGATGCCATGATGCCTTCATGGGTTGCGGTCGGATGGGCCGGCTGAGCCATGACGTCCTTCGCTCAAAGTAAGTTCGTGAATGAGGACCGGGCGCGCGTCCAGAAGAATGGGGCGCCCGGTCCGGGTCTGCTGTCGGATCGACGAACGTCGTCGGTCTCAGACGGCGAACAGGAGGAGCAGCGCGACGAGCAGCGAGAAGATGCCGAGCGCTTCCGTCAGCGCGAAGCCGAGGAGCAGGTTGCCGCGCTGGCCGTCGGCGGCCGACGGGTTGCGAAGGGCACCGGCGTAGAACTGGCCGAAGAGATTGCCGAGGCCGATGGCGGCGCCCGCCATTCCGAGGCAGGCGAGGCCGGCGCCGATGTACTTAGCGGCTAAGGGATCCATCAAATTGCTCCTGGTGTCGGTTCGTTCGTTGCGTGGAGAGAAATCCGGCCGCAACCGCGGACCGGGGACGGAAGGGGATACCGCCGGGGCCTAGTGGCCGGGGTGGAGGGCGTCGCTCAGGTAGATCGAGGCGAGCGTCGCGAAGACGTAGGCCTGCAGACCGGCGACGAGGAACTCGAGGGCCGTCACCGCGACGCTGAGAGCCAGCGGCAGCGGCGAGATCGCACCCCAGGCGCCCGCGGCGAGGAGCGCCGGAACGAAGCCCGCGAAGATCTTGAGGGCGATGTGGCCGGCGAGCACGTTGGCGAAGAGACGCACCGCGAGGCTGATCGGCCGCGAGACGAAGGAGACGATCTCGATGGCGACGATCATCGGCATCAGCCAGCCCGGCACGCCGGAGGGCACGAACACCTTCAGGAACTTCGTGCCGTGGGCCATGAAGCCATAGACGATGACGGTGGTGATCACGAGGAGCGCCAGCGCGAAAGTCACGATGATGTGGCTTGTCACGGCGAACGCATAGGGGATCATGCCGAACATGTTCAGGACGAGGACGAACATGAACAGGGAGAAGATCAGCGGCATGAACCGCTCGGACCCGTGCCCGGCCGACTGACGGAGGGTCGAGCCGATGAACTCGTAGAACACCTCGGCCACGGACTGCATCCGGCCCGGCACCACCGAGCGCTGCGCCGTCGCCACGATCGTGATCAGCGCGATGATCCCGACAGCGGCGAACATGTACAGCGCCGACTGGGTGAACGCGATTTCCTGATTGCCGATATGACCGAAGGATACGAGCGGCTTGAGCTCGAACTGGTGGATCGGATCCATCTTTACGGCCATTGCCGCTACCGTCCTTCTGTCCACGAGCGGGCGAGATGCCCGCTTTGCCTCAGGACCGCTCGAAAGCGGCAAAATTCGCCGATCAGGACCGTTCCCGATCCTGGTTCTTGTCGACCGCGCCTTTCGCGGCCGGCCTCGAGAGCGAGCCCGAGACACGCATGACGTTATAGACGCCGGTTGCGAAGCCCAGCATGATCAGAACGATCAGACCCCAGGGCTTCGTCCCCAGAAACTGATCGCACAACCAGCCGAGAATGCCTCCGGCGAGGACACCGGCGATGAACTCCGTGGAGAGTCGCATCGCCAGACCCAAGGATGACGCCCCGTTGGAGGCACCGGCACCCGGCGAGGGGCGGGAAGGAGCGGCGGGCCGCTTCTCCTCGATCCGCCTCTCGAGATGCTTCAGTCTCGCCGAGAGATCCTCGTCCGGCTTCTGCCGTCCATCTCCATTCCCATCCCCTGCGTCGTTGCCGCTCACGGCGAAAACTCACATTGGCGAGAGTGGAGGGAACCGGCCTGAAAACCCCGTCAAGCGCGGCGCACCATAGTTTCGCCTATCTTGAGTGTCAAGGCGCGCCGAATAGGCTCTAAGTTGATGTAAAATATAGATAAACATGCCCTTGCGGCGATCCTGCAGGATGCGGCCGGTGCATGAAGGGCAAGCGGCGGCCAAGCTTGGGTCTCAGGCGCCCAGAATCGGCTTGATGACCTTCTCCATCCCGTCGATCGTCATCTCACCCTTGAAGCGCTCGCCGTTGATGAAGAAGGTCGGCGTCGAGTCGACCTTGAAGGTGTCGAGCCCCTTCTGCTTCACCGCGTTCACGGCGGCGTAGAGCTTCTGATCCTTGAGACAGGTCTCGAATTTCTCCTTCGAGAATCCGGCCTGCCGCAACATCTGCTCCAGGGCATCCACCGGCGATTGCGGCTTCTGCACGTAGGCCCAGCCCTGCTGCTGGTCGAAGAGCAGGTCGGTGATGGGATAGTATTTCGCGTCGCCATCGCAGCGGGCCAGCATGAAGGCTGCGGTCGCCAGCGGATCGAGGGGAAATTCGCGCAAGGTAAAGCGCACCTTGCCGGTGTCGATGTAGCGCTCCTTCAAAGCCGGCCAGGTGTTCTTGTGGAACGCGGCGCAGTGGGAGCAGGTCATCGAAGCATATTCGATGATCGTCACCTTGGCGTCCTTCGGACCCAGCCAGACGTCGCCGAGGGGGCCCGGCTCCATGAGGGAAGCGAGGTTCGCATCCTGGGCGAAGGCGTCGAGGGTCAGCCGGGGCAGGAGCGCGGCTGCGCCGATCGCCATGCCGGTGAGTTTCAAGGTGTCGCGACGGGTGATCATGATGTCGACGGGCTCCGCTCGCAGATCCGATCCATGCGGCTTGCGGTAGAGACCCGCGGACAATCTGACAAGACGCGACAGGCGGCTCCGCTTCCATGCGCCGCGACAAGCGCGGGGCCGAATGCGGGATTCAGCCCGATCGCGGCGGTGCGGAGGCGACGATCGCCACGCCGAGCCTGTCGAGCGCATCGCGCAGCGCATCGTCGTCGATGGAGGAGACCGCCAACGCGACTTCGCCACGCCTCACCGGATCGAGGGGCGGCACGACCCGCTTGCGAACGGCTTGATGAACGCGCCCCTGCTTGAGGACCAGCTTGCCGATGCAGGCCCAGCCATAATGGGCGTTGATGCGCTGGATCACTACGGGAGCCAGATGCTGCAATTCCAGGGCGAAGACGCCCTCCACCCGCACCACCAGCGTGCCTGGATCCGGCCGACCCTGCTCCTCGCGGCGGGCGCGGCGGGGCCATTCGAGCTTCGAGGGCTGGCAGAAACGGGCCAAGCGCTCGCCGACGATATCGGGCCAGGCCGCGAGGATATCGGTGGAGGCGAATCCCTGCGCGGCGAAAGCCGGTCCGATGCAGGTCTCGATCAGCTCGGCGAGGGGTTTGATGCGGGCCATGAGCTCCGAGGGATTTCGATGCGGGCGGACGCCACATGATAGCGTGAACGGCGCCGGCTTTCGAATGCTTTGATCGTTCGCGGCCACCCTGTATGGACGGGCGCCCAACACGCCGGATCTCATGTCGCGGGATTTCATGTCACCGGACTTCACGGCAGCGACGGGGGCATCCGCCCGAGGCCCGCGAGCCGCCGACCTCCTCGCCTGGTACGACAGGCATCGCCGTGTGCTGCCGTGGCGTGCCCTGCCGGGCGAGACGCCCGACCCCTATCGGGTCTGGCTGTCCGAGGTGATGCTGCAGCAGACCACGATCGCAGCGGTCAAACCGTACTTCCTGCGCTTTCTCGAACGCTTCCCCTCCGTGGAGGCCCTCGCGGCGGCGCCGGAGGAGAGCGTCATGTCGGCTTGGGCCGGCCTCGGCTATTACTCCCGCGCCCGCAACCTCCATGCCTGCGCCAAGGCGGTCACGGAGGCCGGCGCCTTCCCCGACACGCTCGACGGCTTGCGCAAGCTGCCCGGCATCGGCGCCTATACGGCCGGCGCCATCGCGGCCATCGCCTTCGACAGGCAGGAAGCGGCAGTGGACGGCAATGTCGAGCGGGTGTTGACCCGGCTCTTCGCAATCGAGACGCCGATCCCCGCCGCGCGTCCCGAGATCCGACGGCTGACGCAGAGCCTCGTGCCGGCACAGCGGCCCGGTGACTTCGCCCAGAGCCTGATGGATCTCGGTTCGACCATCTGCACGCCGAAGCGACCGGCCTGCGCCCTCTGCCCCTGGATGGCCCCCTGCGAGGCCCGCGCCCTAGGCCTGCAGGAAACGTTTCCACGCAAGATCAAGAAAACCAAGGGCGTCGAGCGCTATGGCGCCGCCTTCGTGGCGATCCGTAGCGGCGACGAGGCCGTATTGCTGCGGACCCGCCCCCCCGAGGGGCTGCTGGGTGCCATGGCGGAGCCTCCGACCAGCGCATGGGAGAGCGGTTACGACGTCGCCCAAGCCCTGCTCGACGCTCCGTTGGACGCGCGATGGAAGCGGCTGCCGGGCGTAGTGCGCCACGTCTTCACGCATTTCCCGTTGGCACTGACCGTCTTCGTCGCCCGCGTCGGCCTCGCTACGAAGGCACCGGCCGGCATGCGCTTCACGCCCAGGCGCGACCTCGAGGAGGAACCGTTGCCCGGCGTCATGAAGAAGGTGCTGGCCCACGCGTTCGATCCGAAGCCCGAGGCCGTGAAACGCGGACGGCCGAAGGCCATGCGGGCGGTCCAGGACACGCCGCTCTTCGCAGAAGTCGAGGCTCGGCCGCCGGAGCCACGCCCGAGCTTTCGCCCAGTGCCCAAGCCGGTGCCGCGTGCGGTGGCAAAGCCGCCGATCGAGGACGGGGAGGGGTTTTTCGGGGAGCCGGAGGAAGCGCCCCCGCCTGCAGCGCCGCGCAAGCGCGGCAGGCCGAAAACGCGTCCTTGACGGGAAGAGCGCGCCCCCCGCGGGGGAGGGCGGCCCGCGTCCAAACCTGTCACCATCAAAAAGCTAGGCGGCCGACCCCATCGCGGCTCGCATCCTGCCCCGGAACACGTCGATCAGAACGAGCTTGCCGTCGCGCTTGGCGTGCCAGAAATCCCAACCGTTGCAGGAGGGGAAGCCCTGGACGAGGGCGCCGATCTTGTGGATCGAGCCCATGGCCGGCCCGACCATCAGCGTCCCGTCGGGACGCACCACTGCTTCGTGGCGACCGCGCGCATCGGTAAGGATCTCACCCGCGCGGATATGGCCGGCCTCGATCACGCTGAGGAAGGCGACACGGGGCTCGGCGCGCTTGGTCGGTGCGACGAGGAGGGCGGCCTTGGACAGGGGCTCCACGGCGTCGATCCGGGCGCGGGCCGCCTCGGCATAGACCGTCTCCCGCTCGATGCCGATGAAGCGCCGGCCGAGCCGCTTGGCGACGGCCCCGGTGGTGCCCGTGCCGAAGAACGGGTCGAGGACCACATCGCCGGCATTCGTCGCCGAGAGCAGGGTCCGAGCGAGCAGGGCTTCGGGCTTCTGGGTCGGGTGGACCTTCTGGCCGTCGGCGCCTTTCAGACGCTCGTCGCCGGTGCAGAGCGGGATGAACCAGTCCGAACGCATCTGGACGTCGTCGTTACCGCCCTTCAGCGCCTCGTAATGGAAGGTGTAGCCCTTCGATTCCGCCGAGCGGGACGCCCAGATCAGGGTTTCGTGGGCATTGGTGAAGCGCTTGCCGCGGAAGTTCGGCATCGGGTTGGCTTTCCGCCAGACGATGTCGTTGAGGATCCAGAACCCGAGGTCCTGAAGCACCGAGCCGACGCGAAAGATGTTGTGGTAGGAGCCGATGACCCAGAGGGTGGCGTTCGGCTTCATCACCCGGCGGGCGGCGGTGAGCCAGGCACGGGTGAACTCGTCATAGGCAGCGAAGCTCGAGAACTGGTCCCAGGCGTCGTCGACGGCGTCGACCCGGCTCTGGTCGGGCCGCAACAGCGAGCCGTCCCCGAGTTGGAGATTGTAGGGCGGGTCGGCAAAGACGCAGTCGACGCTTGCCGCCGGAAGGGCGTTCATGGCGGCGATGCAATCCCCGACGAGGATTTCGTCGAGAGGGAGACGCTGGGCGGCGGGTACGAGACCCATCCGCGGCGCCGACACGAGTCGCCCGGTACGCGAGACACTTTTCCGGGCGACGGTGTCGGCAACCGCGGTACGCAGGGAAGCCATGGCAAACACCGGTTACGCGACTGACCGGCAGACCATGGGGCCGTTAACGTAAAGGGCGGGTTGCCGGGGTGCAGACAATGCGTCTCGATTTGGGGCTGCAGATTTTGCCTACCCGCTCCGATATTGACGAATTTCCATCTCTTGCTTGATCGATTTAACTATTCGTTCACCCTGAAATAACGGCCTAACGTAGATCAAGCAGCCAATTGCGAGTTCGACTTGGAGGTTCTTCCGAGCCCGTCGCGGATGCCTTCAGCCCGCACGTGCCCCATCGGCAGCGCGTCCGGAATCGTCGGGGTCACGGGCGACGCGCGTCTCCCATGCACGGCGCGCCGGGTTACGGCGATGTCTCGCCATCGATGTGGCGGGGGCCGTGACGGCGTTGGAGAACGGGACCAAACCTGTCGACGACCGCCTCCCTCCGCTCTCAATATAGGATTTCAGCGCACGTCTGATTTGCAAGTTCTTTAGATTTTATTCACACATTCTGAGGCCGTCGGAGGCTAATGAAGGCAGGTCCCGCCACATTCTACTGATCTCATTTCAGCCTTCATTGGCTCTATGTTCCGCGGCCTCTGCAACAGCAAAGGGAATGCGGATGAATATGAAGCCTGTTCGTTGGACCGCTGCCGCTATTGGAACCGCCATGTCTCTCGCCGCGCTCAGTGCACCGGCCGCAGCCCAATCCGGCGCGGCCTCCTGGTACGGCAGCGGCCGCAAGACGGCGAATGGCGAGCGCTTCAATCCGAATGGGATGACCGCCGCCCATCGCAGCCTGCCGTTCGGAACCCGTGTCCGTGTCGAGAACAAGCGCAACGGCCGCTCGGTGGTGGTGCGCATCAACGATCGCGGACCTTTCGTGCGCGGCCGGATCATCGATCTCGCCAAGGGCTCTGCCCGAGCGCTCGGCATGGGCGGCACGACCTACGTCTCGCTCAAGGTCGTGAACTGATGCGGAACCCGTGAGATCATGGGCATGCCAGAGGATGGCGGTGCCGGGTCGCGACGACGTGCGGCATGCCTCATCTTCCTGACGCCGCATGGTGATTCCGCGCGAGGCGAGTTTCACTGCCGCGCTTGATCAACTAAGGGGCCGGTCGCCGTTGCATGGATGGCAATCGGCCCCATCTTGACGGCTGGATGCGTGTTTGAGGATGATTCCCCCATGGCAAAGCCCCTGATCGTCGAGATTCCCCACGAGATCGGTCCCGTCGAGGCGAAACGGCGGATCTCGAACGGGCTGGACAAGGCGAAGGCGGCCTGCGCCAAGGCCGGAATCAATGTCGAGCACATGACCTGGACGGACGACCGCCTGAACTTCGCCATGTCGGCCATGGGCCAGAAGGTGGACGGCGAGGTCGACGTCCTCCCTGAGACGGTCCGTATCGAAGTGCGCCTGCCGATGCTGCTGGCCCTGTTCGCCGAGCGGATGAAGAAGATCATCGGCAAGGAAGGCAACCAGCTCCTGATCAAGAAGGGCTGAGGAGCGCCATCGGGGGAACGGCAACGGGCACTCGCCCGTTTCCAGCCCTCTCCCGAAACTTCGCGAGCAGGTGGCGTCGCCCATGTCGAATCCAGGCCCGATAGATCCCGCGCCCATCCCGGAAGCTCCGGTTCCCGATACTCCCTACGAGGCCCCTCAGACGCCGCCGCCGGCTCCCGGGCCGGATATCCCCGCGTCGACGCCGGCCGAAGCGCCCACCGAGAGCCCGACAGAGATCCCCGTGATCGACCCGAGCCCCGCTCCCGTCTCGCCCGATCCGTCGCCAACCGGCCCGGCCAACCCGACGATGTAGCCTCACAGGCAAAACCGCATTTGTTCGGGAGCGGCTGCGCTGCCATAAGCCCGCATCATGGCTGCTCCCCCGCTTCTCACCCTCCAGAACGTCGCGCTCACTTTCGGCGGCACTCCGCTGATCGAACAGGCGGATCTCGCGATCTCTCCCGGCGAACGGACTTGCCTCGTCGGCCGCAACGGTTCGGGCAAGTCGACGCTCATGAAGATCGCCTGCGGGCTCATCGAGCCCGACAAGGGCGTGCGCTTCGTCCAGCCCGGCACCACCATCCGCTACCTCGCGCAGGAACCGGATTTCTCGGGCTTTTCCACCACCCTGGACTTCGTCGAGCACGGCCTCACCCATGGCGACGACGCTTATCGCGCCCGCTACCTACTGGAGAGTCTGGGCCTGACCGGCGCCGAGAACCCGGCGAGCCTGTCGGGCGGGGAGGGGCGGCGCGTGGCCCTGGCTCAGGCACTGGCACCCGAGCCCGACATCCTGCTGCTCGACGAGCCCACCAACCATCTCGACCTGCCGGCCATCGAATGGTTGGAGGCGGAATTGAAGTCCGTGCGCGGCGCGCTCGTTCTCATCAGCCACGACAGGCGCTTCCTCTCGGCCCTCTCGAAGACCACCGTCTGGCTCGATCGCGGTATCACGAGGCGGATCGAGCAGGGCTTTTCCACCTTCGAGGCGTGGCGCGACGCGTTCTTCGAGGAGGAGGAGCGCGACCGGCACAAGCTCGATCGCAAGATCGCCGACGAGGAGCATTGGCTGCGCTACGGCGTCACGGCGCGCCGCAAGCGCAACGTGCGGCGGCTCGGCAACCTCCATGCCCTGCGCAAGGACCGGCGGGAGGACCGCCGCCCCGTCGGCACCGCGACGATGACCTCCACCGAAGCGGAGAGTTCGGGCGCCCTGGTGATCGAAGCCAAGAATGCCGCCAAGGCCTATGGTGAGCGCCGCATCGTCGACGATCTCTCGATCCGGGTGATGCGTGGCGACCGGCTCGGCATCGTCGGCGCCAACGGCGCCGGCAAGACCACCCTCATCAACCTGCTCACGGGACAATCGGCGCCGGATTCCGGCAGCATCGCCCTGGGCACGAACCTCAAGATGATGCTCCTCGACCAGGCCCGCGCGGTGCTGGACCCGTCGATGACGGTCACCGAGGTGCTCACCGGCGGCAGCGGCGACAGCGTGGTCGTCGGCGGCGTGAGCCGCCATGTGATCGGCTATCTCAAGGACTTCCTGTTCGCCCCGGAACAGGCCCGAACCCCGGTGAGGGTGCTCTCCGGGGGCGAGCGCAACCGTCTTCTCATCGCCCGAGCCCTGGCCCAGCCCGCCAACCTCCTCGTCCTCGACGAGCCCACCAATGACCTCGACCTCGAGACCCTCGACCTCCTGCAGGAGATGCTGTCGGATTATTCCGGCACGCTGATCCTGGTGAGCCACGACCGTGACTTCCTCGACCGCGTCGTCGGCAGCGTCCTCGTCAGCGAGGGGGAGGGGCGCTGGGTCGAGTATGCCGGAGGTTATACCGACATGGTGACGCAGCGCGGCCAGGGCGTCGAGGCGCGCAAGAGCGCCACGGCGCCTCGCCCCGACGGCAAGGTGAAGCCGGGCCGCCTCGCCAGCACCTCCGCGGCCCCGGCGCCCAAGACGAAGATGGGGTTCAAGGACCAGCACGAGTTGAAGACCCTGCCGGAGCGAATCGCGAAGCTGCAGACCGAGATCGCCAAGCACCGCGCCGTCCTCGCCGATCCGCAACTCTACAGCCGCAATCCGGCCCTTTTCCAGAAAACCTCCGCGACCCTCGCGGCGGCGGAGGCGGACCTCTCGGCGGCCGAGGACCGCTGGCTGGAGCTGGAGATGCAGCGGGAAGGGTGAGGCGGGTCGCCCTTCGCACCGGACGCCCGGCAGAGCGTGTCGGCTCGGGCTCCCCACTCGGTGACGCGCCCCCCTCGACCGGGGGAAGACGGAGCGTTCACGAGACCTTCGCCCCCCATGGGACGCCGGAGAACGCCGAGGCTTCCCGATCACGGTCCCATGGCCGAGACCGTTCTCCCCGACATGAAATTTCTTGACAAAATTCCTATTTTCTGCCCATATCCCCACACCTGCCGTCCAGTGAAGGGGGCTTGTCCGGCGACCGACCGGGTGGGCCGAAAGGGGCGGCGGGGCGGTGCCTGCGTCGGTG
>NZ_VRVC01000076.1:0-24820 GCF_008040005.1 Methylobacterium sp. WL19 | reverse complement strand
GATGACAACCGGCCCGGCGGCGCCAACCGCCCGGCGGCGGGCGACACCGAGCGGCGTGGCGAGATCGAACGACGCGACCGCGAACGCCGCGAGGCGTTCGAGCGCAAGGACGAGCGGGACCGCCGCGACGTCTTCAACCGTCCGGGCCGGCCCGGCTATGTCGAGGGCGGCTTCCGCGGCAACGACGTGCGCAGCTACGACGAGGTCCGTCGTGACCGGCGTGAGTTCAACGAAGGCGGACGCACCTATATCCGCGAGCCCGGCCGCATCATCGTGCGGGATCGCGACAATTACTTCATCCGGCACGACGAGAACGAGCGCTTCCGCTATCTCGACCGCGGCGCCTACCGCAGCGAGCGCCGCGGCGGCGACACGATCACCTATCTCGACCGTCCGGGCGGCATCCAGATCGTCACCGTGGTGGACGATGACGGCCGCCTCGTGCGCCGTTCGCGCCGCTTCCGCGACGGCCGCGAGGTCGTGATCATCGACAACGGCTTCGGCGGTCCCCAGCGTCCGATCTACGAGGACGTGATCGACCTGCCGCCGCCGGACATCCGCATCCCCCGCGACCGCTACGTGGTGAATTACGAGGGCGCCGACGAGCGGCAGGTCTACGAGGCACTGTCCGCCCCGCCGGTGGTGGCGGTGGACCGCCGCTACACCCTCGATCAGGTGCGCTACAGCCCGCAGCTGCGGGCACGGATGCGCAGCGTCGACATCGACACCATCACCTTCGATACCGGATCGTTCGACGTGACACCCGATCAGGCCTCGCGGCTCGGCAACATCGCGGCGGCCATCAACCAGGCGGTGAAGGCCAACCCGCAGGAAGTGTTCCTCATCGAGGGCTACACCGATGCGGTGGGCAGCGAGGTCGACAACCTGTCGCTCTCGGATCGCCGCGCCCAGTCGGTGGCGACGGTGCTCAGCCAGAACTTCCAGGTGCCCCCGGAGAACCTCACCACCCAGGGCTACGGCGAGCAATCCCTGAAGGTGAACACTCAGGAGGCCTCGCGCGAGAACCGCCGGGTCACGGTGCGCCGCATCACCCCGCTGATCCAGCAGCAGGGCGAGGCTGCGGAAGCTCCGCCCAAGTAAGCCGGGCAAGTAAGCCGGCTTGGCCGCATTGTCGTGACGTCACGGGCCGCATGTCTCGAAAGAGGGGTGCGGCCCGCGTCGTTCCGTGCTTCTGCAACACTCCCGCGAGCGCGCGACATCGAGGAGACCGGCGACCATGGCCGAGGAGAGCGACCGCCTGATCACGGCCGGGACGCCGATCTTTCGTCGGACCACCCTCGCTCTGTTCGCCGCAGGCTTCTCCACCTTCGCCGTGCTCTACGGCGTCCAGCCGCTGATGCCGGTCTTCGCCGACGAGTTCCATGTCTCGCCGGCGGAGAGCAGCCTGTCGCTGTCGCTCCCCTGCGCGATGCTGGCCCTGGCGCTCCTCGTGGTCAGCCCGCTCTCCGAGGTGTGGGGGCGCAAGCCGATCATGGTCGCCTCCCTCTTCGCCTCGGCGATCCTCACCCTCATCGCCGTGATCGTGCCGAGCTGGCACGGCTTCCTGGCGTTGCGCGCGCTCACGGGGTTGGCCGCGAGCGGCCTGCCGGCGGTCGCCATGGCCTATCTCAGCGAGGAGATGGATTCCCGCGCCATCGGCCTGTCCATGGGGCTCCTCATTGGCGGCAACGCCATGGGCGGCATGGTCGGGCGCCTGATCGCCGGCATCATCACCGATCATGCCTCCTGGCGCGTGGGTCTCGGCACCATCGGAATCCTGGCGCTCGTCGCCGCCATCCTGTTCTGGCGCGGCCTGCCGCCGTCGCGGCGCTTTCTCGCCAACCCGATGCGCTGGCGTCAGGTGCCGGGTACGTTCGGCCAGCATTTCCGCGATCCCGGCCTGCCCTGGCTCTTCGCCGAAGCGTTCCTGCTCATGGGCGGCTTCGTCAGCGTCTACAATTACGTGGGCTTCCGCCTGCTCGATCCGCCCTACAACCTCAGCCAGTCGGCCATCGGCGCGATCTTCGTGGTCTATCTCGCCGGCACGTTCAGCTCGGCGGTGACGGGCGAGATCGCGAGCCGGCTCGGGCGGCGCCGGGTGCTATGGCTCGCGATCCTGCTCGGCCTCGTCGGCATCCTCATGACCCTGTCCGAGCGCCTTCCCCTCATCATCGCGGGGATCGTCGTGGTCACGGTGAGCTTCTTCGGCGCCCATTCGGTGGCGAGTTCCTGGATCGGGCGGCGCGCCCTGCGCGACCGGGCGCAGGCCTCCTCGGTCTATCTGTGCCTGTATTACCTCGGCTCGTCGGTGCTCGGCACGGCCGGGGGCTGGTTCTTCGAACATGCGGGATGGTCGGGGGTCGTCGCCTTCTTCGGCGCCCTCTACGGTCTCGCGCTGGCCATCGCGCTCCGACTTTCGCGCCTGCCCCCCCTCGTTCCGGGTCCATCGTCCGACCCCGACCGTTGACCAGCCCGGTTCGACAGCCCATCTAGGCGCTCGTCGTCGCTCACCGGAGCGACAGGCGAGCGATCGCCGCAAACTAGGAAGTCCGGCACGCTTGGTCCAAGCGGCTCCGGCTTACGGAACCGAACGTGTTCGAGCTCGCCGTCGCCGTCGCCCTGATCGCCCTCAACGGGGCCTTCGCGCTGTCCGAACTCGCCGTCGTCTCGTCGCGGAAGTCCCGGCTGCGGATGATGGTGGAGGCGCGCCGGCCCGGCGCCGAGGCCGCCCTCACCCTCGCCGAAGATCCGGGACGTTTCCTCTCCGCCGTCCAGATCGGCATCACCCTCGTCGGCATCCTGTCCGGCGCCGTCTCCGGCGCGGCGCTCGGCGAACGCCTCACCGAGATCCTGTTCGAGGCGGGCCTGTCGAAACCCGTGGCCGATCCCCTCGGCTACGGGATCGTCATCGCCATCATCACCTATCTGTCGGTGATCATCGGCGAACTCGTGCCCAAGCACGTGGCCCTGCGCGACCCTGAGGGCATCGCCTGTTTCGTCGCCCGGCCGATGCGGCTGATCTCGCGGATCGCGCTTCCGGCGGTCTGGCTCCTCGACGCCTCGACCCGCGCGGTGTTCCGGCTGTTCGGCCAGGAAGCCTCCAGCGCCAGCGCGGTGACCGAAGAGGAGATCCGCACCATCGTGGCGGAGGCCGAGACGGCGGGGGTGATCGAGACCGACGAGCGCAAGATGATCGCCGGCGTGCTGCGCCTCGGCGACCGCGCCGTGCGCGGTGTCATGACCCCGCGCACCGACGTCCACTGGATCGACCTCGACAAAGAGCCGGAGGAGATCCGCGCCATGCTGGTCTCGAGCCCGCATTCGCGCATCCCGGTCGGCGAGGGCAACCCGGACAACATGCTCGGCGTCGTGCAGGTGCGCGAACTGGTCAAAGCGCTCATCGAGAACGAACGGTTCGACCTGCGCGCCTATATCCGCAGCGCCCCGGTGCTCCCCGACACCCTCGACGCCCTCGACGCGCTCACGGCCCTTCAGGCGGCCGACGTTCCGATGGCGCTCGTCCACGACGAGTATGGCCATTTCGACGGGCTCGTGACCCCGGCCGACATCCTCGACGCCATCGCGGGCGCGTTCCATTCGGAGGATTCGGAACCCGAGGCGGTGCAGCGCCAGGACGGGTCCTGGCTCATCGCCGGCTGGATGCCGGTGGACGAGATGGCCGACCAGCTCGGCATCAAGCTCGAATCGAGCCGCGACTACGAGACCGCCGCCGGCCTCGTCATCGCCAAGCTGCAGCGCCTGCCGGAGACCGGCGAGACCTGCGACATCGCCGGCTGGCGCTTCGAGGTGGTGGATCTCGACGGGCGCCGGGTGGACAAGATCCTGGTGTCGCGGATCGCTTGAGCTTCCCCCGGGAAGCGGACACCCTCAGGCATAGCGCTTGGCCCCCGCCACACAGAGAACCACGAGGCCGGTGACGGCCAGCATGCTCGGGGCCACGGGCTCGTGGAGCAGCAGGCCCGCGAGAGCCAGGCCGAAGAACGGTTGCAGCAGTTGGAGCTGCCCGACGCCGGCGATCCCGCCCAGGGCCAGCCCGCGATACCAGAACACGAACCCCACCAGCATGCTGAAGACCGAGACATAGGCGAGGCCGATCCAGGCCGGCAAGCCGATGCCGCCCCAGGCCGGGGGCAGGTTCACGAGGGCGATGGCGGCCATGAGCGGCAGGGACAGAGCCAGGGCCCAGGAGATCACCTGCCATCCCCCGAGCCGGCGCGACAGGGTCGCGCCCTCCGCGTAGCCGAGGCCGCAGAGCACGATCGCGGCCACCATCAGGAGGTCGCCCGTGAGCGAGCCGCCCCCGCTTTGGAACAGCGCGAAGCCCGCCACCGTGAGACTGCCGATGCCGGAGAACAGCCAGAAGGCCGGGCTTGGACGCTCTCCGCCCCGGATCACGCCGAAGATGGCGGTGGCGAGCGGAAGCAGGCCGATGAACACGATGGAATGAGCCGACGTGATGTGCTGGAGCGCCAGCGCCGTCAGGAGAGGGAAACCGACGACGACACCTAGGCCCACGATGGCCAGCGGCGCGAGATCGGATCTTTCGGGACGCTTCTGCCGCAGGGCGAACAGCATCGCCGCGCCGAGCAGGGCGGCGATCACCGCGCGCGCCGAGGTCAGGAAGAGGGGCGTAAAACCGCCGACCGCCACCCGCGTCGCCGGCAGCGAGGCGCTGAAGATGATGACGCCCAGAAGGCCGCTGCCCCATCCCGCCGTGATCCGTTGCATCGCTTCGTCCCACCCCGATCGGACCGCCAAACCGGAGAGGTCTCGGCGCGGACACCTTGACAACCATCCGGCACTCATGCCGTCAAATGCTTGACCCGTCGCTGTCCATGCGAAACAGGCATGATGAACCCGGCCCATCTCGATCTTTTTCGCGCCGTCCTCCGCCATGGCGGGATGACGCGGGCCGCTGCCGCCCTCGGCATCGGGCAACCCCATGTCAGCCGCGCGATGGCGCAGCTCGAGGCCGATCTCGGCTTCGCGCTGTTCGTGCGCGGCCATGGCAGCGCTCTGCCGACGCAGGAGGGTGAGGCTTTCGCCCGCGAGGTGGAGCGGACCTATGCGGGGCTCGACCACCTGTCCCAGGCGGCCCGCCAGATCCGCGACCTCGGCACGGGGCCGCTGCGCATCGCCTGCCAACCATCCCTGGCCTCACGGCTGCTGCCGCGGGCGATCCGGCGGTTGAGCGAGGAATCACCGGGCATCCGGGTCGCAGTCCATGTGCCGGCGCCGGAGACGATCTGGTCCTGGGCCGCCTCCGGTCAATGCGATCTCGGCCTGGTGCGGCCCCGCTCCGGCTATGCGGGCGTGATCTGCGAGCCCTTCCTCGCCATCGATGCGGTCTGCGCCCTGCCCCGGGGGCATTCCCTCGCGGCCAGGCGGGCGATCGGGGTGAGCGATCTCGCCGACGAGCCCCTGATCGCGGGCGGAACCGGGGTGTTCCAGCAGGCGATCGAGGCGGCCTTCGCGGCGGCCGGCATCGTCCCGCGCTTCGGCCTCATGGCGCAATATACGTCCGCGCGCTGCGGCCTCGTGGCCGAAGGGCTCGGTATCGCCATCGTCGATCCCCTTCCCGCCCGCGCGCTCGCGAACCTACCCATCGTGCTGCGACCGTTCCGGCCGCGCCTGCCCATCGAGACGATGCTGATCCGCCCGGCGGGCCGACCGCCGGGCCAGGCGGCGGAACGGCTCGTGGGACATCTCCTCCGGGAACGGGACGCGCTCTTGCCGAAGGCGGCGGGCGGAGGCGACTGAACCCGAGCCGCGCCGGATCGGGACGGAGCCACCGGGCTGAAGACACTCGGCGCGACGGAACGCTTCGCCTCCTTGCAGGCTCCCCCATGAGCGACCCCATATCGAGAGCTTAGCTCGGTGACGTTCGCCCGAACGACAAGATCTCTCGTGTCAGATTCAAGTCACGACACATCTCTGTCTTGACATCCGGCACGATCCTGCCTGTTTAAGCAGTCCTTCCTCCGCACTTGCTTGATCGCAATGGCCGGCGACAGATCGATTGCCCACACATGCGCACTTAAGCTTATCTTTAGACGATCTCTTGTAACCCTTCTTCGCATTCTGCTGCGCCTGAGCGCATATCAATCCGGGGTTCGAGATGAAGGTCGTCAGGCAAGCCAGCGTGATGCTGAAGATCGCCATCCCGCTGGCCCTGATGGGACTGATGGGACTGATGGCGGTTGGGCTGGTGGCCTATTCGCGCACGGCCCTGAACAGCGTCGCCGAACAGACAAAATATTATGCCGACGTTCTCACAGTCCGCCAGGAGACTTATCTGCGGGCTCAGTTCAAACTCGCGGAAGCGGCCCTCCTGAGCCGCAACATCCTGCTGGAGAAGCAGCCCGAAAAGATTATCGATCACAAGACACGGTATGAACAGGCCGCCAAGACGACGATCGAGCATATCGACAGGCTGATCCTCCTGGCCGAAACCCCCGAACGTCGCAAGATCGGCCAGGATGTCCGGCAAATGGCCGAAGCGTATTTCGTCATCCTGCATCGTGCGACGGCGCTCGCTCTGGAGAACGAGATCGCCAAGGCGCTGCAGGTCGTGCAGCAGGAAGGCCAGCCGGCACGGACGAAGCTGAACGCGTTCATCGAGCAGCGCACCCAGCGAATCACGGAGGAAATGCAGGCGGGAAAGCGAGCACTGGAAGCCGAGGTCGCCGACACCATCCAGCGCCTGATCGCCATCGCGGCCATCGGCCTCACCGCCGCCGCGATCCTGGCCGGCCTCATCGTCACGTTCGGCATCACCCGCCCGCTGGGCCATCTCGTTTCGGTCCTGCAGCGGATGGCGCAGGGCGACATCGACGCCGAGATCGAGGAGGCCAAGCGCGGCGACGAGATCGGCGCCGTGGGCAAGGCCGTGGAAGAGATCAAGGCCATGGTCGCCCGGAAAGCCGCCGAGGAAGCCGACATCCGGCGCATCGCCGACGACGCCGCACAGGCGGAACGGAAGCGCACGATGGTCGCGATGGCCGACAGCTTCGAAGGCGCCGTGGGCGGCATCATCGAGATGGTGTCGGCCTCAGCCACCGAACTCCAGGCCACCGCCCAGACCATGACCTCCACCGCCACGCAGACGGCGAGCCAATCCATGACCGTGGCGGCCGCCGCCGAGGAAGCCGCCACCAACGTCAACACCGTGGCCGCGGCGGAGGAGGAGCTCGGCGTCTCCGTGCAGGAGATCGGACGGCAGGTCAGCGGGTCGGCCGATCTCGCCCAGGGCGCCGTGACGGAGGCCGACCGGACGGCGGCCCTGGTGCAGGCCCTGTCCCAGGCGGCCTCCCGCGTCGGCGACGTCGTCGGACTGATCTCGAACATCGCCGCGCAGACCAACCTTCTCGCCCTCAATGCCACCATCGAGGCAGCACGCGCGGGAGAGGCCGGCCGAGGCTTCGCCGTGGTGGCCACGGAGGTGAAGGAACTGGCCAGCCAGACAGCGCGGGCCACGGACGAGATCTCCAGCCAGATCGCCCAGATCCAGGGTGCCACCGGCGAGGCGGTGTCGGCCATCGCCTCCATCACGTCCCGCATCCGCGAGATCGATTCGGTGGCGACCACCATCGCCGCGGCGGTGGAGCAGCAGGGGGCCGCGACCCAGGAGATCGTCCGCAACGTCGCCCAGGCCGCGACGGGAACGAGCGAAGTGACGAGCAACATCTCGGGCGTCGCGGGGGCCGCCGAAGAGACGGGGGCAGCCGCATCCCAGGTGCTCGGCTCGGCGGGCGAGCTCTCTCGCCAATCCGAGCACCTGAACGTCGAGGTGCGCCGCTTCCTCGCCAGCGTAAGAGCGGCCTGAGGCCGTCTCCGGCCGCTGCATTCGGTGTCCGGCGAGTGCGGGTCCCCTCTCTTTGGAAGGAGAGGGAGCCTGCTCCGGCCATACTGACCGAAGCGATCGACCGGAGGGGGTATGAGGCCGACCGGCATCGGTCCGAGACCGGCCGACGATGAGGACGACCATCGGCCGGGATCAGCGCCGCTTGGTCTGAGAAGCGGGATCCGCTTTTCGGGCCGAATCTGTCAGCCTCGACCGCCGAGCCGCGCCGCCACGATGTCCCGGCCGATGAGGGGCAGCAGGCCCGAGAGGTCCGGCCCGTGCTCCAGCCCTGTCACCGCGAGGCGGAGGGGCATGAACAGGGCCTTGCCCTTGGCGCCGGTCCGCTCCTTCACCGCATTGGTCCAGGCCTTCCAGGTCTGGCCGTCCCAGGGCTCGGGCGGCAGCACGTCCAGGGCGGCGGCGGCGAAGCCCGCATCCGCGATGACCGGCGTCACCTGCCCGGCCACGATCCGCCACCATTCGGCGGCGTCCCCGACCTTGGTGAGGTTGGGCTGGATCACCGCCCAGAACGCCTCCGCGCGTGCCTCCGGGATGCCCAGGGCGAGGAGGCGTTCGCGCGCCTCGTCATAGGGCATGGCGTGGATCAGGCGAGCATTGAGCCCGTCGAGTTCCTGCGGGTCGAACTTCGCCGGCGCCCGCGAGATGTGGGAGAGATCGACCAGGGCGGCGAGGTCGTCGAGGCCCGGCACCGCGCGCACCGCCTCGGCCGAGCCGGTGAGCACGGCGAGCGAGCGCACGGCGCCGGGCTCGTAGCCCGCCTCGCGCAGGCCCCTCAGCGAGAGGTGGCCGAGCCGCTTCGACAGGCCTTCGCCGTCGGCGGTGGTGAGCAGGTTGTGGTGGCCGAAGATCGGCACCGGCTGATCCAGGGCCTCGAAGATCTGCACCTGCACGCCGGTATTGGTGACGTGGTCCTCGCCGCGGATCACATGGGTGATCCCCATCTCGGCATCGTCCACCACGGAGGGCAGCGTGTAGAGGTAGCTGCCATCGGCGCGGATCAGCACCGGGTCCGAGAGGGAGGCGCAATCCACATGCGCCGGCCCGCGCACGAGATCGTCCCAGGCGACCGTGCGGGCATCGAGCTTGAAGCGCCAATGCGGCGTGCGCCCCTCGGCCTCCAAAGCCGCGCGCTCGTCATCGCTGAGGCCGAGCGCCGCCCGGTCGTAGATCGGCGGCTGGCCCCGTCCGAGTTGCCGCCGGCGGCGACGCTCGAGCTCCTCCTGCGTCTCGTAGCAGGGATAGAGCCGGCCCGCCGCCTTCAGGCGCTCGGCCGCCGCATCGTGGATGGCGGAGCGGTCCGACTGGCGGGCGAAGAGATCGGGCACGATGCCGAGCCAGGCGAGGTCCTCCTCGATGGCTTTGGCGAATTCCTCCGTCGATCGCTCCCGATCGGTGTCGTCGAGGCGCAGCAGGAAACGCCCGCCGCGCGCCCGCGCGAACAGGGCGTTCAGCAGCGCCGGGCGGGCGTTGCCGATATGGAGGAAGCCCGTGGGCGAGGGAGCGAAGCGGACGAGGGGGGCAGATGTCATGCCCGCCCTCTAGCCGATTTTCGAGTGTCTGGGGACTGTCGGCCCCGAGAGACTGTCAGTTCAGACGGGCCCGTCAGCTCCAGGCGTGGAACGGCGGGTTCACGCCGTTGAGGGCGTGGTTGCCGATGATCGCGTATTTCCAGCGCACCGGGTCATGGAGGGTGTGGGTGCGGGCGTTGCGCCAGTGCCGGTCGAGGTTGCTCTCGGCGAGCGTCGAGCGGGTGCCGGCGAGCTCGAACAGCTTGCTGCTCGCCTGCACGGCGATCTCGGTGGTGAGCACCTTCGATTCGGCCACGGCGAGCTGGGCGGCGGCGACCGTCTCCGCGCTCGGGTTGGCCACCGCCTCGTCCAGCGCGAGGCCGGCCCTGTCGAGGATGGCCTCGGCCGCATGGAGCCGGATCGTCAGCTCGCCGATGGCCTGGATCGTGTAGGGGTCGTCGGAGGCACGGTCCTGGCCGCTATCGACCCAGGGGCGGGTCTTGGTGCGCACGAACGCGATGGTGTCGTCGATGGCCTCGCGGGCGATGCCGGCATCCACCGCCGCCTGGATGATCTGGAACACGGCGCCGTCCGAGCGTGGCTGCTCGTAGCCCTTCCAGGCCGGCACGAGATGGGTCTTGGGCACCCGGACGTCGTCGATGAGGACGGTGCCGCTCGCCGTCGTCCGCTGGCCGAAAGCGGACCAGTCGTCGATGACGGTGAGGCCGGGCGCGCCCCTGTCGGCGATGGCGTACCAGGCGCGGCCCTCGCCATCGAGGGCGACGATGGGGACGAGATGGGCGAGCAATGCCCCCGTGGAATAGAACTTCTTGCCGCGCACGATGACGTGGTCGCCGTCATCGACGAAATGGGTCTTGAAGTCGGTGGCGCGCGGGGTGCCGATCTCCGAGAAGGCGTTGCCGAAGCGGGTGCCCTTCAGGACCTCGCCGAACAGCAGCGCCTGCTGATCGGGGTCGGACACCGTGCGGATCGCCGCCACGATGCCGAGATGGTTCTGAGAGATCTGGCCGATCGAGGGGTCGGCGGCCGAGATGATCGCCACGACCTGCGCCAGGGTCTTGTAGGACACCTCCGGCCCGCCGAAGGCCTTGGGCACGTTGATCGACCAGAGCCCGCTCTGCGAGAACGCGTCGAGCTCGGCATAGGGCCGCCGGTTGGTCCGGTCGCGTTCGGACGCGCCCTCGCGGAACTCCCTGGCGAGGCCATGGGCGACGCGGATCGCCTCGGCATCGTCGCGGATGACATGGGCGGGGGATGCCGGACGGGGAACCGGCGGCGCGCCCCGGGCGGTTTCGAGCGACTGGGCGCTGACGGCGATGTTCATGGATGGCTCCGAAGTCGAAGGGTGTCGCGCGGCGGCTCGCGCACTCTCCTCCCCCTTGTGGGGAGGAGTTGGAGGTGGGGGTGGCCCCGAAGATGTCGCGCCATATCCGGCACCACCCCCACCCTCGATCCCTCCCCACAAGGGGGAGGGAGGAGCGTTGCGTCAGCTCAGGCGGCCTCGGCCCGGCGCTCGCGCGCGGCCTCCAGCGCCCTCACCTTCGGGATGATGTGGGCACCGAAATAAGCGACGTCCTCCTGGAAATGCAGGAAGGCGAGGAGCGCGAGGTCGACGCCGGCATCCTTCAGGGCGACGATGCGCTCGGCGATCTGGTCGGGCGTGCCGATCAGGTTGGTCTTGAAGCCGTCATTGTACTGGACGAGGTCCTCGAAGCTCGATTTCGCCCAGTTGCCCTCCCCTTCCGGGGAGGCCTTGCCGGCGTTCTTCACCTCGTGGCCGAAGGCCTTCACGGCATCGGGATCGGCGTTGTCGATGATCTCCTGAAGGACCGCGCGGGCCTCCTCCTCGGTGTCGCGGGCGATGACGAAGGCGTTGACGCCGACTTTCACCGAATGCCCGTTGGCCGAGGCCTTGGCCTGGATGTCGTCCACCTGCGCCCGGATGCCCTCCGGCGTGTTGCCGTTGGTGAAGTACCAATCGGAGACGCGGGCCGCCATGTCGCGCGCGGCGCGGGAGGAGCCGCCCTGGAAGATCTCGGGCTGCGGGTCGGCCGGCTTCGGCTTCAGGGTGTAGTTGGTGTAGCGGTAGAAATCGCCGCGGAAGGTGAAGTCGTCCTGGGTCCAGATCCCGCGCAGGGAGCGGATGAACTCCTCGGAGCGGCGATAACGCTCGTCATGGTCGAGCCAGGGCTCGCCGATGGCGCGGAACTCGCCGGAGAACCAGCCCGACACGACGTTGATGGCGATGCGCCCGTTGGTGAGCTGGCTGATCGTGGCGATCTGCTTGGCGGCGATGGTCGGGTTCCATGGGCCGGGCAGGAGCGCGGCGATGACCTTGAGCTTCGTGGTCACCGCCAGCAGGGCGTGGCTGAACGCCACCGATTCGTGCTGGAACTCGGCGCCGTAGCCGGCGGTGAAGCGAATCTGCGTCAGGGCGTAGTCGAACCCCGCCGCCTCCGCGATCTGGGCGAGCTTGCGGTTGTAGTCGGCATCCCAGCTGGTGCGCTGCTCGATCTTGCTGATGACGAGGCCGCCGGACACGTTGGGCACCCAATAGGCGAAACGGATCGGCTCCGGGGCGAAATGGTTCGGGAGAGTCATGCATCTATCCGCGAATTCGAGACATCGTGCGGCCCAGTCGACGGCGCGACCGCAAGTGAATACATTATGATATCAAGCACACGACGAAGTTAAGATTGCGCTGTAGCTTTGGTGTGCCGAATGTCTTACGAAGACGGGGCATAGTCAAAGGAAGAGAAATACTTTTTCTTGCGCCATGTCGGGACAATCTTCCGGCAAACCGGCCTCGAACGACACGATCGCGTTCCGGCAGGACCGGGATCGGCGGGGGCGCGGCATCTCGGACGGGCCGGTCCGCGAGATTTTCCCGGGCGTCGACCTTTCCCGGTCACCGGAGCCTCCCGCACGGCGGCAAACGGCCCTAGCTATCGATGCGCCAGCGATGGTAATCCCCGCACTCGGAGGGCTTCACACACTCCCGGTCACGGTCGTTTCTCGCGCGGAGCACGATTGCGCAGGGGAGTCGTGTGAGAGACGCTCGATGGTGACGGATACGGGCTCGGCCCCGCCCCGAACGGGGCATGGCGGGGCATCTCGGATGACAGGTGGAACCCAGGCGATGACCGGCTTCGACGCTTCGACCTCTCCTTTCGCCGGACCGTCCTTGCCGCGTCCGTCATCGCAGCTCGTCACCGTCTTCGGCGGCTCCGGCTTCCTCGGGCGCCATGTGGTGCGGGCGCTGGCCAAGCGCGGCTATCGCATCCGCGTCGCCGTCCGCCGCCCCGACCTCGCGCTCTTCCTGCAGCCGCTGGGCAAGGTCGGGCAGATCGTCGCCGTCCAGGCGAACCTGCGCTACCCCGACTCCATCGCCCGGGCGGTGGAGGGTGCCGACGTGGTGGTGAACCTCGTGGGCATCCTGCAGGAGAGCGGCAAGCAGAGCTTCCTGGGCCTCCAGGCCGAGGGGGCGGGCGAGATCGCTCGCGCGGCGGCCAGCGTCGGCGCGCCGGTCGTCCACGTCTCGGCCATCGGGGCGGACGAGACGTCCGGGTCCGAATACGCCCGCTCCAAGGCCTTGGGCGAGGCGAACGTCCTGGCGGCCCAGCCCCGCTCGGTGATCCTGCGCCCCTCCCTGGTCTTCGGCCCCGGCGACAGCTTCTTCAACCGCTTCGCGTCGCTCGCCCGCGTGCTCCCGGTCCTGCCCCTGGCCGGCGCCGGCACGCGCTTCCAGCCGGTCTTCGTCGGCGACGTGGCCGAGGCGGTCGCCCGCGCGGTGGACGGACAGGCCGAGGCGGGCCGGGTGTTCGAACTCGGCGGTCCCGAAATCGAGACCCTCGACGCCCTCGTTCGCTACATGCTCAAGACCACCATGCGCCGCCGCCTCGTGGTCGACCTGCCCAAGCCCCTCGCCATGCTGCAGGCCCGTGTGATCGAGACCGTGGACACCCTGAGCCTCGGCCTTCTGCCGGACAGCCTCAAGCTCACGCGCGACCAGGTCACCTTGCTCCAGACCGACAACGTGGTCTCGGAGGCGGCCAAGGCCGAGGGGCGGACCCTCGACGGCCTCGGCATCCTGCCCACCGCCATGGCGGCCGTCGTGCCGGGTTATCTCTGGACCTTCCGCAAGGCAGGCCAGTTCGCCAAGGAGACGATCACCATCTCCGAAGAGGAGGCGGCGGAGCCGTCATCCCCGCCGGTCACACGCCCGAGCGGTCCTCCGATCGGCCCCGACGCGACGGCCCCGAGCCGGATGGGCGTGCGGTGGGGGACGCGGGGCTGAGGCGGGCCGCGATCAACCGATCCGCTTGCGCACATCCGGTCCGGCCAGGGCGGCCTTGCGGCTCAACCCCTTGTGGACATGGACCATCAGGGCGATGCCGAAGAGCGGCGTCAGCAGGTTGAGGACGGGGACCACCATCAGGCCCGCCAGCATGGCGCCGGCGGTCATGGTGGTCAGGCCGAAATGCCGGCGCATGGCGCCCGCTTCCTGCATGGGCCGGAAGCGCCCGGCGGCGAGTTCGAAATACTCGCGCCCGAGGAGGTAGGTGTTGGCGAGGAAGAACGCCACGAGGTTCACGCCCGGCACGAAGAACAGGATCAGCGCCACGAGGTTCACCAACAGGGCGAGGCCCGCGAAGCGCAGGGCGTAGAGCATCGCCGACTCGATCGGCAGAGCCGTGCCCGGCGCGTCTTGGGGAAAGTCGGTGCGCTCCACGATGGCGGCGGCATCGTCGAGGAAATAGCCCGCCACCAGGATCGAGACCGCCGGCATGACGTAGGCGAGGCCGATGAACAGGCCGGCGCCGGCGAAGAACACCGCCAGGGTATCGAGGAACGGGTAGCTCGCCGACAGGTGATGGTTGGCCAGAAACCAGTCGATCGCCTTGGTGAGGCCGGCCCAGATCAGGACGAGGAGCCCGAGGGTCAGGGCCAGCGACTTCCACAGGATGGCGCGCAGGGGCGGCGAGAGCACCTGCTTGACCGCAGCGAAGGCCGCCTGAATGAGCATGGCGCCCGAATCCTTGAGTTCCGCGCGAGGGCGGGCGAGCCCCCGTCCGAGAGCCGCCGTCAGCGCCGGGTTCTGGCGGCGCCGGCGTTGCGGCGCAACCCCGGCCGGCCGTGCCGCGCTGAACCTTTTTGCCGCTGCCGCGCGTTCCTGCAAGAGATCGGCGACGTTTGAGGACGTGCGATCCCTTCTCCCGTAACCGTCGGTAGAGAATCGCGGGTCACTCTACCGGCCCTCGGCCCTTCACGACCCGCCTTCCCGGATGCCTGCCCACCGCATGATCCCGACATCCCGTCCCGCCCACGCGCATTTCCGGCCGAGCATCGCCCCGCGCCTCGCGCCTCTGCCCGACCACGCAGATGTGATCGTCGTCGGCGCGGGTGCCGCCGGGATCGCCGCGGCGCGGACCCTCACGGAACGCGGCATCTCCGTGGCCGTGCTGGAGGCGCGCGACAGGGTCGGCGGACGGCTGATCACCACGATGCTGCGGGGCCATCCGGTGGATCTCGGCGGGCACTGGCTCCATGCCGGCCCGATCAACCCGCTGGTGCGCCTGGGCGAGATTCGGGGCGAACCCTTGAGGATCGCCGCGCAGGAGGGGCATCTGTTCGTATCGGGGCGGAAGGGGCGCCCGGCCGAGGCCGCCGCCCATGCCCGCGCCTTCTCGGTGGCCGATCGCGCCCTGACCACCCAGGCCGGGTTCGGCGGCCCCGACCGCCCGGCTTCGAGCGCGCTCCCGCCCGGCCTCGGCCCCTGGGCCGAGCGCATCGCCCTCGTCCACGGCCTCGTGTCGGGTCGCCCCCTGACGGACGTCTCACTCCATGATTTTCCCAGCATGGAATACGGCGACAACCGTTTCATCGCCGGCGGCTTCGGCGGCTATCTCGCCCGCCTGGCGCAGGGGCTGCCCATCGCGCTGAACTCGCCGGTGGTGCGCATCGACTGGTCGGGGACGGGCGTCACCGTCGAAACGGCGGACGGATCGGTGCGGCGGGCCAAGGCGGTGATCGTCACGATCCCGATGATGGTGCTGCGCGCCGCGCCGTTCTTCACCCCTTCCCTGCCGCCGGAGACGCGCGCGGCCATCGATGGATTCTCCAGCGGGATCTACGAGCACGCCGTGCTGCACTGGCCCTCCGCGCCCTTCCTCGGTCGCGACCGCCTCGCCGCCCTGGTCGGCGGACGCCACAAGCCCCCCGGACTGCTCACCCGGGTGGACGGGACGCCGTTCCACTTCTTCGAGCTCGACACGCCGATGATCCGGGCCCTCGACGCACGGGACCGGCACCCGGATACCACTCGCCGACTGGTCCGCGCCGTCTTGGCGGAGCATCTCGGTCACCGCGCCCTGCACGATCTTGCCATTCCGGCGATCAGCGAATGGCGCCACGACCCCTGGTCGCTCGGCTCATGGGCCGTGGTCCCACCCGGACATGCGCCGGCACGCGGACAGCTTCAGGCCCCGCTGGCGGACAAGATCTGGTTCGCCGGAGAGGCGCTGTCGCGCCTGCAATGGGGAACCGCCGGAGGCGCCTATCAAGAGGGCATGAGAGCGGGCACGGAGGTTGCAACTCAAATTTTTTGAGATCGCCCTTTGGTAGAAATGTAGTTTTTCTAACCAACAGGTTCATTTGTACTCTCGAATTTACACTTGAGGATGCAATTAATTTTCTCTCCACTTTTGCAACATAGGTTGTCTCTGTGGGTATCGGTGGGATTTCGGGCGTTGCGCGAATGCTAGATGGGACAGTACTCCTTATAACGGATCGGCCCGACAGCAGTGAATTGTTGCGACACGAGCTGAGCCTCGTGGCGGACTGCAAGGTCATGAGATTCGATGCGGCAATGGACTTGAAGTCGGTGCCCATCGGTGCGGTGTCGGATGTGACCCTCGACCGGCGCGACGCCGCCTCCGCCATGCGCCGGGCCTTCGCGCGGTTGAGGATCGCGGACGTTCCCGTCATCTGCCTCCTTCGGAACATGAGCGAGATCGGCATGCGCAATGCCAGGAATCTCGGTGCGACCTGCTGCCTCTCGGCTCTGACGAACCCCGTCATGGTCGCCCGCACGATGATGACGCAGGTGATCCAGGACCGCGCCGAGAGGCCGGCCCGGAGCATCGAGCGCGGCGTGGCTCGGGCCACCGAAGTCCTGACCCGCCTGTTCGACGTGGCGCGGTCGAACGATCCGGTCTCCCTGACGCGGGTCGATGCCAGCCTCGAACCGATCATCGCGGCGGTTCGCGAAGGTGGGTTGACCCGTTGGCTCGACCGGGTCTGGACGCATGACGACGCCACCTACCAGCATTGCCTGCTGGTGGCGGGCGTGGCCGCCAAGTTCTCGCTTCACCTCGGCTTCTCGGCCAGCGACCGCCATCACTTCGTCCGCGCCGCCTTGCTCCACGACATCGGGAAAGCCCGGATTCCGCTGGAGATCCTCAACAAGCCTGGCCGGCTCGACGATGGCGAGATGGCGATCATGCGCACGCATCCGGTCATCGGCTACGAGAAGCTGAAGGAGTCCGGCTGCGATGCCCTCACCCTCGGCGCGGTTCGGCATCACCACGAGATGCTCGACGGTTCGGGCTATCCCGACCGCCTCAGCGGGGATTCCATCGGCGATACCGTGCGGCTGATGACGATCTGCGACATCTACTCGGCGCTGACCGAGAAACGCGCCTACAAGCCGGCCATGCCGAACGCCGTCGCCATGGCGATCCTCTCGGACATGAAGGGTCGGCTGGAGGACAGGCTGGTCCAGTCCTTCGGCGAGGCCATGGGGAACGGCTCGTGACGACGCCGAAACGGATCCCGGACGCGGCTCGGGACAGGGCGAAGGTCAGCCGAAGCCGCCTCGCTTGAGCCGCATCACGGTCCGATCCAGCGCGCCGAGATAGGCGGAGCGGTCCCGCGCCGAGAAGGGTCGCGGGCCGCCCGTGACCGTGCCCGCCTCGCGCAGATCCTGCATCAGGTTGCGGGTGGCCAGAGCGAGACCGATCCCGCTCTCGCTGAAGGGCTTTCCGTTGGGTGCCAGGACCTCGGCGCCCGCCTTCACGCAGCGGCTGGCGAGCGGCACGTCCGAGGTGACGACGACCGAACCCGGTCTCGCCCGTTCCGCGATCCAGTCGTCGGCGGCGTCGAAACCGTCGCTGACGACGACGCGCTCGATCCAGGGCTCGCGCGGCAGGGTGATGAAGCTGTTCGCCACCACGTAGACATGCAGGCCGTAGCGGCCGGCGACCCGGTAGGTCTCGTCCTTCACCGGGCAGGCATCGGCATCGATGAAGACGACGATCGAACGGTCGGCGGCCGGCTCGTTCATGCGGACGCCGCCAAGGGCACGGCCGAGGGCGCGGTCACGGTCCGTCCGCCCTCGCTCACCTCGAGCGCCGGAGCCGTGCGCTCCAGGGTCGAGACCGCGAGGGGCTGGCCCCGGCCGCGCAGGGCATGGGCGCCGAGCGAGCGGGCATGAATACCCTCGGGCAGGCGCGGCAGGCGTGCGAGGAGATCATCCGAGATCAGGATCTCGGTGCCCAGGGGCCGGCACAGGGCCTCGATCCGCGAGGTCACGTTCACCGTGTCGCCGAAATACGCGATCTTGTGCCGGTCGACCCCGACTTCCGCCGTGACGATGGAGCCGCCATGCAGCGCCGCCCGCAGGCGGGGCACCACACCGAAACGGGCTTGCCAGGCCGCTGCCTCGGCCTCGATCCTGTCGAGGACGTCGAACACGCAGGCGACGCAGCGGGCGTCCTTGAGGCCCCGCTCCATCGGCCAGGTGATCATGGCCATGTCGCCGATGTAATCGTCGGTGGAGCCGTGATTGCGGCGCACGGGCTCGGCGAGGGCGGCGAAGACCGCGCCGAGATAGGCCTGGGCCTTGAGGTCGCCATGGGTCTCGGCGAAGGCGGTGGAGCCGACGACGTCGAGGAAGAGGAAGATGCGGTCCTCGCGCACCGGCCGATGATAGCGGCCGACGAGGAAGTTCACGAACACCTCGCCGCCGATGAGATCGCGCATGCGGATGACGAAGACGAGCATCGCCGACACCGCCAGCGAATAGGCGAGGACCCGCGGGGTGATCTTGACGGCGTCCCTGAGCGCGTCCCCGGTCAGGCCGAGTGCCCAGACGACGAGGCCGCCGAGCGCGATGCCGCTGGCGATCATCAGGACATAGGCGAGCTCGGCCGTGAGCACGTAGATCTTGGCCGGCAACTGGCGCAGGCGCGCCTGAAGGCCGCCGAAGATCAGTCCACGGTCGAAGGCGAGGGTGGTCGACCCCACCGCGAGGCCATAGATCACCCCGGCCAGCGGCGAGGCACCGTTGGCGAACAGCAGGTCGTAGAGGAGCCCGGCGCCGCTGCAGGCGACGAGAATGAGGATCCAGAACCAGCGGTGCGGCGGCAGCATCAGACACCACCCCGGTCTGGCTCGTCACGAAGACGATGGCGTCGCGCGGGGAGAAGCAAGGCGTGGCATCCTTCGGAAGGCCATCGTCGGAGGGCGCGGACGAGGAACCGCGCCGAGACGACCGGCCCACCCTGAACAACGGTCCATGATGGCGCGATTAAGGCCATGGGCCGTTAAGCCTGCCCTCGAAATTCATTGACCGCCCGGAAGACCGTGAGATCTCCGTAACCGGGTACGCTTTAGGCTCGTTGTCAGACAGGCAGACCTCACCGCTGCAATGCGGCTCAACCGCTTCAGAAGGCGCGCATCGCGATGAGCATGACCAGTGCGAACTCAGACCCGACCGCTTCCGGGACGCCGGCCATACGCCCGCTGGTCGCCCCGCGCGACATCCGCGCCATCGCGCGCGACCTCGGCTATTCGCCCGACTGGAACTGGAGCTGGGAGAACTACAAGAACACGATCGTCGCCCTCACCAACGAGTACGGCCTTCGCGACCATCTCGAGATCGGCGGCGGGCGCGACCCGGTCTTCCAGCCCCCGGAACTGGTCCGGCATGGCATCAAGGTGACGATCAACGACATCTCGCAGAAGGAGCTCGACCTCGCGCCGCCCGAATTCGCGAAACTCTGCTGCGACATCGCCTCGCCCTCCACCATCGACGCCATCGGCCGCAACCGGTTCGACTTCGCCTATTGCTCGATGGTGATGGAGCATGTGCCGGACGTGGCGCAGATGTGGCGCAACATCCATGGCCTCCTCGCGCCGGGCGGCGCGGCATTGAGCTTCTTTCCCACCCTGTTCGCCCCGCCCTTCGTCGCCAACCAGCTCATGCCGGAGGCCCTGTCGCGCGCCGTGCTCCACACCCTGTTCCCGGACCGCAGGGACGATGGCGGCAACCCGAAATTCCCGGCGCATTACAATTACTGCCGGGGCAGCGAGGCGGTGATCGTGCCGCTCCTGAAGGAGATCGGCTTTCGCGAGATCGTCGTGCTGCCGTTCTACGGCTACAGCTACTTCCACAAGCTGCCCGGCCTGCGCCAGATCGACGACGCGTTCACCCGCCTCGCCCGGAGCCGGGACTGGCGGACCTTCACGAGCTTCGCCTTCGTCATCGCCCGTAAATGACCATCACCCGGTCCGATGCGGTCATGAATGTCATCATCGTCGCCGATCACGCCTTCATCAACGGCGGGCAGGCGAAGGTCGCCATCGAGAGCGCGCTGGGCCTCGCCGGGCGTGGCCATCGGGTCGTGTTCTTCGCAGCCGTCGGCCCGGCCGATCCGCGTCTCGCGGCCGCCGACATCGCGGTGATCGTGCTTGGCCAGACCGACGTGGCGCTCACCACCTCGCTCGCCAGTTTCGGCGTGCAATGGCTCTGGAACCGGCCGGCGGCGCTCCGCCTCCAAGCGCTCCTCTCCGGCTACGATCCGGAAGACAGCGTCGTCCACGTCCATGGCTGGGCCAAGGCCCTGTCGCCCTCCATCGGACCGGTGCTGAAGGCGACGAGGGTGCCGGTGGTGTTCACCATGCACGAATACTATCTCGCCTGCCCCAATGGCGGCTTCTACGATTACCCGATCTCGGCCGCCTGCCACCGGACCCCGCTCTCGCCCGCCTGCATCGCCTACAATTGCGATTCCCGGAGCTACGCCCGCAAACTGATGCGGGTCGGCCGTCATGCGTTGATGCGGGGGTCGGGGCTGGTGGGCAGCGCGGCCACCGTCATCACCATCAGCCGGCTGCAGAAGACCGTTCTCGCCCCCTACCTGCCGAAACGGACGCGCTATTTCGAGGTCTCGAACCCGGTCGACGCGGAGCCCCTCGGGCGGAAGGCGGATCGGCCGCTGGGCGACATCGTCTTCGTCGGGCGGGTCTCGCCCGAGAAGGGCGCGAACGTCTTCGCCGAGGCCGCCCGCCTCGCCGGGCAGACGGCCGTCTTCATCGGCGACGGCCCGCAGCGGGCGCAGCTGGAGTCGGACTATCCGGAGGCCCGCTTCCTCGGCTGGAAGAACCCGGCCGAGGTCAAGGCGCTCATGCGCGCGGCCCGCGCCCTCGTCTTCCCCTCGGTCTGGTACGAGGGCCAGCCCCTCACCGTGCTCGAATCCCTGGCGGCGGGGACGCCGGTGATCGTCAGCGACATCTGCGCCGGGCGGGAAGCGGTGGAGGACGGCGTCAACGGTCTCTGGTTCGCGTCCGGCAAACCAGATTCCCTCGCCGCCGCCCTCATGCGTCTTTCCGACGACGCGGAGGCGCGCCGGATGTCGGATGCGGCCTACGACCTGTTCTGGGCCGATCCGCTGACCCTCGACCGGCATCTCGACGGGATCGAGGCGGTCTACCGAAGCAGCCTCGCTTACGCGCGCTCCCCCTCGACCATCCGGGCCATCCACGCCTGAACCGCCGTGACGTCGGCCTGGCCGAGCCCGTGCCCCGCCGGCTGGATGTCGTGCGCCACATCCGCCCCGGCCCGGCCGAGGATTCCGGCGAGACGCGCGGCGTTCTCGGCCGGCACGATCGGATCGGCCATGCCCGACAGCATCAGCACGGGCGTGCCGGTCAGGTCGGGAACGGGCGGTTCCGCCAGCGGCATCATCGGCCGGAGCAGCGCCGCTCCCGCCAGCACGCCCGGATGGAGCAGGAGAAGGGCGGCGGCGATGTTGGCGCCGTTGGAGAAGCCGAGCGCCACCGGTGCGGCGATGCCGTAAGCCTCACGGGCCTCCGCGATGAAATCCGCGAGCTCCCGTGCACGGCGCCGGAGGTCGGCCTCGTCGAAGACCCCCTCGGCGAGACGCCGGAAGAAGCGCGGCATGCCGTTCTCCGGGACGGGTCCGCGCGGCGACAGCAGGGCGGAGCCCGGCGAGACGGCGCGACCCAGGGGCAGCAGGTCGCTTTCGTCGCCGCCGGTGCCGTGGAGCAGCAGGAGCGGAGGGGAGCCGGCCACGGTCGCGGGCTCGAAACGGTGAGTGAAGGACAGCTTGGTCATGACGGCCTCGCGAAGAGTGCGTGGGAACCGCCCCTCCTCGCGAAGGGGCGGCCCTTTCAGGCGATGGTGGGGAGAACCTCCTCGATCCGCGCGCGGTGCGCCTCGAGGAAGGCGGGGAGCTTGAGCGCCTCGCCCAGGGCCTCGGCCGGCTCGTCGACGGCAAAGCCCGGGATGTCGGTGGCGATCTCGAACAGCACGCCGCCGGGCTCGCGGAAGTAGACCGAGCGGAAATAGGCGCGGTCGCGCTGCTCGGTCACCTGCAGTCCGTGGGTGCCGGTGAGATCGGCCACCATGGCGGCCTGCTCGGCATCGTCCTTCGCCCGGAAGGCGATGTGATGGACCGAGCCGGCTCCGGGCCGGCCGCGCAGGAACTCGCCCACCGCCCGGAGGGTGACGAACCCGCCGAGAGCACCGCCATTGGCGTAGCGGGTCATCGCCCCGTCGCGTCCGGCCTCGGAGAAGCCGAACACCCCGGTGAGGATCCGCGCCGTCGGCTCCGCCTCTTTGAGGAGCAGGGTGACGCCGTGGAAGCCCCGGATGGCGTGCTCGGCCGGAACCTCGGCACCGGTCCGGGAAGACGCCCCCTCGGTGGCGTCGTCGACCCCGACCAGGGCCAGCACCATCCCGTCGGGATCGCGCAGGCGGAGGACCGGCTCGCCGAAGAGCTGAACCAGGGCGTCATGGTCGACGCCCTTCTCGATCAGCCTGTGAGTCCACCAGCCGATGGAGGCGCGGGGAACGCGGAAGGCGGTCTCCTGCGTCTCGCCGATCCCGACCCGTCCCCGCGCGGCATGGGCGACGGGAAAGAACGTCAGGATCGTGCCGGGCCGTCCGGCCTCGTCGCCGTAATAGAGGTGATAGGTCGAGGGATCGTCGAAATTGACGGTCTTCTTCACCAGGCGCAGGCCGAGGACGCGCCGGTAGAAATCGAGGTTGCGCTGGATGTCGCCGGCATAGGCGGTGACGTGGTGCAGGCCGTTATCGGACATGGTCGTGTCTCCCGGACGCGCTGGCCGGTGGATGACCACCGCGCCGCTTCGTGATGACGACAATCTGGGGCTTGGCATGCCGCATGAAAACAGAAACGATGGAAACCTATCGTTTCTGGAACTGCGCCTATGAAACTGCCGGATTTCGAAGCCTGGGCAATCTTCGCCAAAGTCGCGGAGACGGGTGCGTTCGGGCGGGCGGCGGATGAACTCGGCCTGTCGAAGGCCACGGTCTCCAAGGCGATCACCCGCCTCGAAGGCCGGATCGGCGGTCGCCTGTTCCATCGGACCTCACGCAAGATCGCCCTGACGGAACTTGGCCATGCGGCGCGGGAGGGGGCCGCGCGCATCCTCGCGGAGGGTGAAGCGGCGGAAGCCCAGGCCACGGCCTCGTCATCGGTTCCGCGCGGCATGGTGAGGCTCGCCGCCCCCATGTCGTTCGGGATTCTCCACGTCGCCCCGATCCTTCCGGATTTCCTGGGCCAGTATCCGGAAGTCTCGGTGGATCTCCATCTCAGCGATGCGTTGGTCGATCTCGTGGGCGGGGGCTTCGATATCGGCCTGCGCATCGCCGCGCTGGCGGATTCCTCCCTGCGGGCGCGGCGCCTCTGCCTCGTGAACCGCGCCCTCGTGGCATCGCCGGAGTATCTCGACCGGCATGGCCGGCCGGAGCATCCGCGCGACCTCGCCCGCCATCCCTGCCTCGGCTACGCCTACCTGCCGAGCCCGGACCGCTGGATCTTCACCAGCCGCGAGGGCGAGGAAGCGGCCATCGTCCCTGCCGGGCCGCTGCGGGCCAACAATGCCGACGCCCTGACCCCCGCCCTTCGCGCCGGGCTCGGTCTCGCCGTCCAGCCGGATTTCATGGTCTGGGAGGATCTTCGGGCCGGGCGGCTCGAACGGGTGCTGCACGGTTGGGACCTGCCGCCCATCGCCCTGCATCTGGTCACGCCGCCGGGCGACCCGCGCCCCGCCCGCGTCCTCGCACTCATTGCCTTCCTGGCGGCCCGGTTCGCGGCGGCCCCCTGGTCGAACGGCGCCGCCGTACAGCCCTGAGGCCGCGATCAGAGCACGACATGCGGGCCGACCGCGTCCGCGTGGAGCGGCGAGAGGAAGGCCGCGCCGATGCCGTTGTCGAACCGGCGGGCGACCTTGGCTCTGGTCCTGCCGATGACGATCAGCGTGCCGACGTCGAGGGGCTCCTCCATGGAGACGGCGACCCCCGATGCCGAGATGTTGATGACACGGCCCGGCAGCATCGATCCGGCCTCGGTCGTGACCAGCACGTCCTGGATTTCCGGCACGATGCGCGGAAAGGCGCGCGTCACCAGGGGCGGGGGATTTTGCGATTTCGCGACGCTGAGGAGGCTCTGCACCACGAGCCCGAGGGGATGGTCGGCGCTCAGAACCCGTATGGCGAAGGCGGATGTCTCCGCTCGCACGACGATGGCTTCGATAGATCCGGCATGGCGGATACTGCAGGTCAGTCGCTCATCGACGGCGGGCACGACCGAGGATTTGAAACGAATTCCGTCCGAGGAGAGATCGTCGGTGACCGCATAGAAATTCTGCCGATGCCGCCCCCAGCAAAGAGCTGGCAGGATGACCTTGTATCGCGCCTCCGACCGCCTGTCGCTCATCGCATTCCTTGTTGCGTCGAGCCTTCCTATGCTGGCGAGTCTTCAGGCGAAGCTTTCACGATCAAGAGAATTCGATTCAATATCCTGCATCAACAACTCGGTCCACAGCCATTACACGTAAGGCGAGTGAGGCGGATCGGATCAGGCTCCGCCGCCCGACCGGCCGACCCCCGTCAGGCCATGCACTTTGATGCGGGAGGCGAGGGTCGTCGGCTTGACGCCGAGCAGTTCGGCCGCCCCTCCGGCCCCGAAGACGCGGCCCTTGCTCAAGATGAGGGCGGCCGAGATGTCGGCCCGGTCGCGTGCCCTTCGCTCGGCCTCGGTGGCGGGGGTGGCGCCGGCCGCGACCTCGCCCTGCG
>NZ_VRVC01000075.1:0-25333 GCF_008040005.1 Methylobacterium sp. WL19 | reverse complement strand
CTCCCCCGGATGCAGGGCGATCCCGTGCGCGTCGAGGCGGCCCGTTCGGGCGAGGGCCTCCGCACTGTGATCGGCGCGGCCGAACCCGGTGCCGCCGACGACGAACACCGCGTCGGCCCCATCGACCCCCAGCGCGGCGATGATGGAGTCCACGTCACGGGCCGAGTCGCTCGACGTGACCCGCACTCCCGCAGTCGAGGCCCAGCCGGCGACTGCCGAGGCGGACCCATGGCCGATTCCGATAATGTGGATATGGGGGCTTCGGACCACGACCGTCTCGATCCCGGCCCCGCTGAGGGCAAGGGCACGGAGCGGCGTCAAACGCTCGCCGGCCTGCGCCAGCACGTCCCCGCGCGCGACCTCCTGGCCGACGCGGGAGATGCCCTCGCCCGGCGCGGCATCGGCGACGATGTCGCCATCGGCGCCGACCGCGTCCGGCGTCAGCACAGTGTCGGTGCCCGGCGGCATCGCGTCGCCATCCTCTACCCATTGGGGCGGTCCACGCAGGGTGACGGGTGCGTAGGGGGAGGCGCCGGTCACATCCCCGGCGGCCACGGCCCAACCGTCCCGGCGCGCGCGCGGCTCGACGGGACGATCGGTGGGGGCCACCCCATCCTCGGCCAGGACGAAGCCGATCCCGTCCCGGACGGGCACGAGGATGGTGGCCACGGGCGCGACCGCGAGAAGTCGCGCCGAGGCCTCGTCGAGGGGCATCGAGGCCGAAGTGGCGGACCGGATCGACATGAGCTGAGACGGATGCTGCATCGCGGGCGGGTGAGCAACCCCGCCCGTGACGGATCAGCCGAGCGGTGGCCGGCGGGGCAGACGGGATGCGTTGCCCCGGCTAAAAGCCGGTCTGATCGGATGTCTGAGCTTATGCTCATGCCGAAGGCGACCGGCTGCCGAAGTCTGTCATCCAATCAGACGACCTCATCCTGAGGTGCCGGAGCGTAGCGGAGGCCTCGAAGGAGCCCTCCAGTACGCTCGGTGGTTTCTGGAACCCTCCTTCGAGGCCGCTCCGCGTCACCTCAGGATGAGGTAAAGCCTTGGATAAACGATTCAAACGGGCTCTGATTTTCAGCGTTCTTGGCACCCCGTAGGAGAGCGACGGCGTGGCGCAGGCATCCGTGTTGTCCGTCCGACTTCGATCCTCGCGGGCCGCGATCCGCCATGCCTGGTCGATCTGCGCGGCGCTCGTCATCCTGTCCGCTCCCCTTCCGGCCTCGGCCCAGTTGCGCGGGCATGGCGGGCCGGTGCGGGCTCTGGCCATCGCGGCGGACGGACGCATGGCGATCTCCGGCGGGTTCGATCAATCGGCCATCCTGTGGGGAATCGACCAGGGGGCGGCCCTGGCGATCCTGCGGTTCCACGATGGCGCGGTGAATGCCGTCGCGGCCCTCGACGGGGGCCGCTTCGTCACGGCCAGCGAAGACGGGCGCATCGCCCTGTGGCAGGGCGGGCGCCCGGAGCCGGTGGAGGTCTTCGCCGACCATTCCGGACCCATCGTGGCCCTCGCTGTCTCGGCCGACGGGACGCGCCTCGCCTCCGCCTCCTGGGACGGCACCGCGCAGATTCGCCCCCTTGCCGGTGGGCTGGTGCGGGTGCTGCGGGGCCATGCCGGCAACGTCAACGCCGTCGCCTTTCTGGCGGATGGCCGGCTCGTGACGGGAGGCTACGACGCCACGCTTCGGGTCTGGCCCCTCGCCGAGACCGACGAGCCGCCGCGCGTCGTTCAACTGCCGTCACCGATCAACGCCCTGGCCGTGACGCCGGACGGCGAGATCGCCGCCGCCGGGGCGGACAGCGTGGTGCGCTTCCTGTCCGAGGATGGGGCTATCCGTGCGTCGGTGGACCTCGCGACCAACCCCGTCATCGGGCTCGCCGTGTCGCCGGACGGGCGACGGGTGGCCGCCGCCACGGTGGCGGGCACCGTGGCCCTGATCGACAAAAGCGCTGCCAAGGTGGCGTTCAGCCTCGTCGGCCCCGGACTTCCGGTCTGGTCTCTCGCCTTCCGGCCCGATGGAACCGAGTTGCTGACCGGAGGCGGCGATCGCCTGGTGCGCCGCTGGGATGCCAGGACCGGCGAGCCGATCGGGCCACTGTCGATGGCGCGGCCGGCGGATTCATTGGCCGCCTACAAGGGCGATCACGGGGCCGAGGTGTTCCGGGCCTGCGTCGCCTGCCACACCCTGACGCCGGAGGAGGGCCACCGCGCCGGCCCCACCCTGAGCGGCGTGTTCGGCCGCCGCGTCGCCACCGCCGACGGCTACAATTTCTCGCAGGCCCTGAAGAGCCTCGACATCGTCTGGGATGCGCGGACCATCTCGAAGCTCTTCGAGGTCGGCCCGTCCCGCTACACCCCCGGCACCAAGATGCCCGAGCAGACGATCAACGACCCGGACGACCGCGAGGCCCTGGTGCGCTTCCTCGAAAAGGCGACGAAGACGCAGTAGTCGACCGATGCTTCACTGCGTCTCTCGAAACTCCCGGTCGTCGCCCGGAACGCGACGGCGCAGCGGAAGGTTCGTCAAACCCTTTTTGATTTTTTTATCCAATACTTTACCTCATCCTGAGGTGCCGCGCAGCGGCCTCGAAGGAGGCCTCCGGAATCCACCGGGCGAAAAGGAGGGCTCCTTCGAGGCCCGCTGACGCGGGCGCCTCAGGATGAGGTGATTGGATGGGATGATCGACTCTTACAGGATCATCCCCCGAGCGATCCGGTCAAACAGCGTGTTAAGCGCCGCCGTTCCCGCCCGTCTCCCGCGCGCGAAAATAGTCTTCGGAGGTTCGCGGCTTCGAGCGCTCGGGCGCCGTGTGCGGGTCGAAAGCCTCGTTGACGACGACTTCGACGCGGCAGGTGTCGCACATCATCAGGGTGCGGATCCTGGCCTCGCCGGCGCTGCCCTTGAACATCCAGTGGCGGCCCTGAAGCTTCTCGATGACCCGCTCGATGCTGCTGCGCGTGCCGAAGGGTTTGCCGCAGGAGACGCAATCGAACGGCTCCTCCTCCTTGACGATGCGGCGCGGCTGGCTCCAGGCGGCGAAATCGACCTGAGACGTCAGGGTGATGACGTTCTCCGGGCAGGTGGCGGCGCAGAGCCCGCATTGCACGCAGAGGCTTTCCTCGAAGGCCAGCAGCGGCCGGTCCTGGCTGTCGCTGAGGGCGTGGGTCGGGCAGGTGCCGACGCAGGCGAGGCACAGGGTGCAATCCTCGCTGCGGAAGTCGAGGCCGCCGAAGGGCGATCCGGCCTCCAACGGGACCGTTGCCACGGGGGCCGGGGCGGCCACATGCATCTCGCGGAAGGCGAATTGCAGCACGTTGCGCTTGGGGCCGACCGGCATGAAGGCGGCGGGAACCGGCGCGGCCGTGCCGACGCTGCCGGACGACAGCGCGGCACCGAGCCGATCCGGATCGTCGGTCTCGATCAGGGAGACCACGGGCGTCCCGTCGGCGGCACCGTAGCCCAGTGCCCCGGCGAGCGTGTCGGCGAGGAGCGCCATCCTGCGCAGGGGCGCGATGTCGTGCTTGGGACGGTCACGGACGAGGAGGCGGATACCCACGGCGCCGTAGGCGAGAAGTGCGGCGGCGGCCTCCGGGCCGAGCTGCGTCACCTCGTTGACGGCGACCGGCAGCACGTTGGCCGGCAGGCCGTCGCCGTAGCGGGCCAGCGCCTCGATGAGGGGCTCGCCATGCTCCTCATCGTGGAAGAGGACGATGCCGTTGCGTCCCCCGGCCTCGTGGTAGGCGCGCATCAGGGTGCGCAGCCGCCGCATCAGCGCGTCGGCGGCAGGCAGGGCGTAGGCGGCCGCACCCGTGGGGCACACCGAGGCACAGGAGCCGCAGCCGGCGCAGATGTAAGGATCGATGGCCACATGATCGCCGGCGGGCGCGATGGCGCCGGTCGGGCAGACTTCGAGGCAGCGCGTGCAGCCGGTGATGCGCGACCGCGAATGGGCGCAGAGATCGGCCTGGAAATCGACGAAGCGCGCCTTCTCGAACTCGCCGACGAGATGGGAGATCGTGAAGATCGCCCGCTCCACGGCGGCCGGATCGCCGGGATCGGCGCGGACATAGCCGCTGCGCAGGTCGTGCGCGGGAAACAGCGGCGTGCCGCCCGTCAGGTCGAGGACCACGTCGCAGGTGGAGGTGGCGCCGTTGCGCGACGGACCGAAGGAGAGGGATTGGCGGGATGACGGGCTCGGCACCGCGTAATCGTCGATGCGCAGGGAGAACGCCCCGAGATGGCCGCTCGCCGACACGACGCTGCCCTGCAGCACGGGAAATTCGTGGCGGCGCGGCACCGGCACGTCGCGGGGGCGGCTGAGCAGCACCGTCACGTCGAGATGATCGGCGAGGCGGCGTCCGGCCTCGATGGCGACCTCGTCGCTGCCATAGATGAGGGCGACGCCCTGGCTGACCATCGCGACGGTGCCCGGCGCCGGGGGGACCTCCGCTCCGGCGGCGAGGAGGGCGGCGATCTTCGGTCCGGCCGCGTCGGCCTCCGTCGACCAGCCCGCAGTCTCGCGGATGTTGGCATAGGTCACGCGGGATTCCGCCCCGGACCCGGCGGCGATGTCGGTGAAGAGGGGAGCCTGGAGCGTGCACGAGACGGTGACGGGCGAGCCCTGCGCCAGGGCGTCCTCGAACCGGGCGATCTCCCGCCCGCACAGTTGATCGGCGGTCTCCAGGCGGCCGCCGCACGCCTTGCCGATCGCCGCTGCGTCGAGGGCGACGGTCTCATCGCAGGAGCACGCGAACACGATCCGGTCGGACAATGATTTACCCCGAACGTTTGGTCACAGCGGCGAGGGGACCAGCCCACTCGCGCTCAGGTTGGTGCATCGTATACTATAACGGCTCGAAACTAGGACCCGACATACGGGCGCAGGTAGAACCGAAACGCATGGCGCCGAGCTCAGACGACCCGGACCTGATCCTGCCGCCCGTCTTCTCCCTCGTCTTCATGGACGGGCCGGGGAGCGCGTTCGACGAAGCCCTCGGTGCGGCCGCATCGGGTGACGCCACCGGGCGCCTCGTCTGGCGACGCAGCGCCGAGCTGCTCGATTTCGCCGTGATCCTGGAGCCGAACGAGCCCCTCGCCACGGCGCGCCGCGCCTTCTTCGCCGGCATGGTGGCGCTTGCCGAGGCCATCGGCGCCCATGGGCCGCCCGAGATCCCGGTGACGTTTGACTGGCCCGACACTCTCCGCTTCGATGGCGCGCGCCTCGGCGGCGGGCGTCTCGGATGGCCGCCCACCTGTGGCGAGGGAGAGGTGCCGGACTGGCTCGTCTTCTCCGCCACGATCATCGCCTCGAAGGCGCAGGCCGGCGATCCCGGCCTGACGCCGGATTCGACCTCTCTCGAAAACGAGGGCTTCGCCGTCGAGGACGGGAACGGGGCCATCGTCGAAAGTTTCGCCCGTCATCTCATGAAAACCTTCGCCGTCTGGGACGAGGACGGGTTCGAAGCCGTCGAACGGCGCTACCTCCGGCGCCTCGCCGATGGCGGTCCGTCGGCTCGGATCGAGCGGATCGACGCGAACGGCGAAGTCCTCGCCGATGGCGGTCGAAGGCACCCTCTCGTGGCGGTCCTAACGGGGGTCGCGTGGCGCAATCCACTCACCGGTGAGCCGCTCCTGTGAGCGCATCGTCGAAGATCCTCCTCGCCGTGCTCGCGGCCTTCCTGGTCCCGCCGGGCGGGCTTCGGGCCGAGGATGCCCCGAGAGGGCCGGCCATCGAGGCCAAGGGCATACCCGGCCCCTATGGCGAGCGGCTGACCATCGACGACAAGGGCATCACCCTGACATTTCCAAATGATTCCATGGCGTTACGCATCGGCGGCCGTCTTCACCTCGATTTCGGTGTGGCGGGCATCCGCCAATCGGGCTTCGGTGATCCCTTCAGCGACACCATCGCCGTGCGCCGTTCGTGGATCGAGGCGACTTTGAGCCTCGGCAAGGATGTCGGCCTCGGCTTCCAATACGATTTCGCCGATCCGGTGACGCCGATCAACGATGCTGTCCTGGTCTATCGCGGCGTGCCGGACATGCTCTTCAGTATCGGAAACGAGAAAGAACCGTTCGGTCTCGATCAACTTGCCTCCAACAACAATGTCCTCTTCACCGAGCGGGCCTTGTCCGACGCTTTCGTGCCGGCCAGAAACTTCGGTTTCGCCGTCGGACGACATGGCAAGGACTGGAGCGTCGTCACCGGAGTTTTCGGCGGCAACGCCAATACCGGCATCGGCACCGAAGGTATCGCCTCGACCAGCCGCGTCACCTATGCGCCGATCAACGACGACCACCGGACCCTGCATGTCGGTCTCGCCGGCAGCTACCGCGACCTGCCCCGCGACGAGAGCCCGCTCTCCCTGTCCAGCCGGTCGGAGGCGTTCCTCTATACCAGACGCTTCGTCGATACCGGCGACATCCGCGATGCCGCCAGCATCGCCCGCCTCGGCGCCGAGCTAGCCTACCGCTCCGGTCCGCTGCTGGTGAGCGCGGAATACACACGGACCGAGATCGGCCGCTTCGACGGCGCTAAGCCACTGAAGTTCCAGGGAGGATACGTTCAGGCGAGCTGGGTGCTGAACGGCGACAACCGGGCCTATCGCATGGCTCCCGACTTCAACGGGACGAGCTACGCGGTCTTCGGCGGCGTCAAGGTCGCCGAGGCCCAGCGCATCACCCGCGGCGGCTTCGGCGTGTTCGAGCTCGGACTGCGGTTCTCGGCCATCGATCTCGACGACGGCGGCATACGCGGCGGCATCGAGCGGGACGGCACGGTGGGACTATCGTGGTATCCCGACACCAACATCCGCATCATGGCCGATTACGTCCGGTCGCACACGTCCCCCTCCGCGCTCCAGAATGGGCGGACCATCGATGCCGATACGTTCATCGGCCGGTTCCAACTGTACTGGTGAACCCGTGCCGACCTTGTCCGCGAGCAATTGCGGACGCCCCGCACCAGATACCGGCCTTGAACGCCACGATCATCGCCGTCATCCGGAACGCGAGTTCGAGGAGCGGCGACAGGATGGGCCTCGGAATTGTCGATGAGCAGTCTCAAACTCCCACGGACCATCCGCCTCGACCCGTCGGATACCTTCGTGTTCGCTCAGGCCGCCGAGCCCGGCGAATGGGCGGTGGCCGGGTCATTCCTGTTCTGGGATGCCAATGTCCCGTTGCTCGAGGGCAAGGAGCGGACGGCGTTCCGCTCGGGATTCCTCGGCGTGACTTCCCTGGGATTCTCCACCCTCGTCGTGGTGAGCGAGGCGACTCCGACCGAGCGGGACGAGGCCGTGGAGGATTTGGCGCGTCATCTCTGCGAGCGCCTCGGCGCGCCGAGCCTCGACGTGGCCCGCGTCGCGGCGGCGGAGGAGATCGAGTTCGCCGGCTCCCTGTGCCAGCCCGCCATCGGCAGCGTGATCGCCCTGCACAGAACCTTCGAGGACGGCGAGATCCGGGAGGCGTTCCGCACCCTGCACCAGCGCGGGCCCGGTGTTGCCGGAGCCGACAAGCTTCACGCTCATGCGCGGGCCTTCACCTTCGTGGAGACCGACGACGAACCCGAGGAGCGGGCGGACCTCATCGGCATGGCGACCACACCAGGATCGAAAGGCGAAGGACGATGACCGAGTTCTGGGTCTCCAGCGGCCACCATCTCGCCGGCCGCACGGAGGGGGGCGGCCTCGCCGTGACCGACGACTTGATCCTCGCCTATCTGGCCCGGCCCGAACTGGTGCCGCCCGAGGAGGCCTGCATGGCAGAGCGGGCGCTCCACCGCAGTCTCGTGACGTCACCGCGCCGGCCGGTCTCCCCCGGTGAGATCGCCGCGATGGCGGATGCCGATGCGCGGGAGAACTGGACCATGATGCTCGCCTTCCGCGATCGGCTGACGGCCGCGCGCTCCGTGGAGGCGGCCTATCTCGACCTCGTTCGCGGTGGCCTGAACGGCACGCCGCCGATCTTCCTCAACCAGCTGGCGCATCTCATCCTGCGCAACGCCCTCGACGGCTGCGACGACCCCTACACCCTTCGAGCCGGCGAGCTTTTCTTCCGGCCGCAGCGCGTCTCCTTCGTCGACGGCGCTGCCTTGCTGGCCGATGCCGAAGTGATCGAGGCGCGGGAGATCGGGGCTGCGCAATCGCCCCTCGTCGCCATGCTCGGCAAGGAAGCCGCGAACGAACTCGACGTGCTCACGGACGAGACCGCCTGGACCTATTGGAGCCGCTCCGACGCGTTCACCATGGCGCTCAACCTCGGAAGCAACCCGAAGAGCCGCGACGGACTCGCCCGCGCCATCGAGGCCTGGATCCGCCACCTATTGCACCTGGAGGCGAAGGTGGAGCCGATCGCGTCCATGGACGATCCGGACTGGCGCTGGTTCGTCGGGCTCGACGCACAGGCGACCCGGATCGGCAACGCCCTCTGGAACGGCGAGACTCTGGACGAGGCGAGCCGCATGCGCATCCTGGCCCTGTTCCGCCTCACCTTCGCCGATGACCGGCGGATCGACCCGCGCGCGGCTGGCCGGCCGGTCTATCTCCTGATGGCCATGGACCCCGACAAGCGCCTCTTTCTCAAACCTCAAAACCTCGTGGCGGGATTGCCGATCATCGACGGTGCGGAGGCCGCATGACCGAACAGAACACGACCCAAGCCGCGACACCGCCCGACGACCGATTCGAGGTCGGCATCATCGTCGCCAAGCGGGCCTTGAAGAGCCGCTGGGCGAGTCATGCCTGGCTGCCGGTCTCGGCCCTTCCCGACATCCCGGCCGCTTCGCCCTGGACCCTGCTCTCGGCGACGCCCGAGGAAGAAACCTTCTACGCCGGCGCCTATGAGGTCTCGCTCCATCCCGCCGAGACGTCGCATTACCGCGACAACCTGGTCTCGGGCCGGCCCTCGCTCTGGGTCGCCCTGCGACAGGTCGCGGAGGGAAACTACGAGGTCGCGAACGTGACGGCCGATCCCTACGAGGGCGAATCCATGGCTGAGGGCATCGGCGAAGTGGTCGAGGCTGTGCCCATGCCGCTGGAGGTCCAGGCCAAGGTCCTGGCCTTCTTCGAGGCCTTCCACGTCGAACAGGTCTTCCACAAGCGCAAGCGCGACAGGGCCGATCCGGAGGCCCTGGCCCGACAGGGCACCGGTACGCGCAGGCGGGGGGACGAGGGATGAGCGGCGGCGATTTCCTTTCCCGCTGGTCGAAGCGCAAGCGCGCCGTCGTCCGGAAAACTGCGCCCGCGCGCGATTTGGCCGTGAGCGAGGAGAACGGAAGCGAGCGGGCATCCCGCCCGGAGGAGCTTGCCGAAGGCGTAACCCTGCCGCCCGAGGAACTCGCCAAGCTGCCCTCCCTGGATAGTCTGACGGCTGAGACCGACCTGACCCAGTTCCTCCGGGCGGGCGTGCCGATGGTGATGCGCAAAGCGGCACTGCGACGGATGTGGTCCGTCGACACCAACATCCGCGACTATGTCAGCGAGGCACGGGAATACGCCTATGACTGGAATGCGGTGGGCGGTGTGCCGGGAAACGGCCCGCTTTTGCCCACAGATGACATCAAGGCCATGCTGCGGGACATTTTCGATGGGACTCCCGTCGAAGAATCGGAGCCCGAGCCGACGACCGCCGAGGCCGAACCGATCGAAGCGGAGCGGCCTGGAGAAGACTCTGTCGCCGCGACAAGCGACCACGGAATTGAATCCGCCGGTGCAGAAAAACAGCTCGTCGCGTTGCCCCAAAACCAGCCGAGCTTAGCCGTTACCCCGGCGATTCCTTCTCCCGTGGACGCGGCTATGCCGAAACCGCGACGACATGGCCGTGCCGTCCCGCTTTGAGCGATTAAAAACTACGTTGCGCACGTCCCAATCCGGGCTATTGTGGAGAAAGTGAATTCACTTCGCCCGCGATCGGGTCGCGGCTTAAGGATGGTATGCGTTCGGTGGAGTTGTTGCGCGAGGACGAGGCGAATCTCGCTTCCGGCGCGCCCGGCATGACGCAGCCGGTCGCCGACGACGTCGATCTCCTGCGCGCCCATCTCTACGATGTTCTCGCAGCCCTCATCGGCCGAGCGCCCTCCGACGATATTTTGTCGCTTCTCGCGGCCTCGGCAGGTGACGGTAGCCCCCTCGGCAAGGCGTGTTCTTCGCTGGCGGGCGAAGCGGCCGGCGCGGACCTCGCGAAGGTCGGGCGGGAGTATTTCGATCTGTTCGTGGGCGTTGGGCGCGGCGAGGTCGTGCCGCACGCCTCCTACTACCTCACCGGCTTTCTCAACGAGCGCCCGCTTGCCCGAATCCGGCAGGATCTAGCCCGGCTCGGCATCGAGGCCACCGGCGGCATGAGCGAGCCGGAAGACCATGTGGCGATGCTTCTCGAGACTATGGCGGGTCTCGTCTCCGGCCGGTTCGAGACCGACCTCGGCGAGGACCGCATCTTTTTCGAGCGGCATCTAAAGCCCTGGGTCGGGCGTTTGTTCGACGATGTGGCCGCAAATCCCCGTTCGTCTTTCTACCGCGCCGCGGGCGACCTCGGCCGGACATTCATCGACATCGAGGCCCAGGCCTACGCGCTCGACGCGTGAGGCGGGGACCATGAGACATCGGTCGCATTCAGGAGTGACGAGCATGCGGGACGATCGAAAGGACGAGATGGGACGGCGCCATTTCTTCCGCGCCCTTGGCGGCGGATCGGTGGCGGCCGCCGCTGCGATCACGGCCCAGCCGATGATCGCGACGCCCGCGCAGGCCTACGATCCCGGCGAGGATGAGACGAAGGCCCGCTACCGCGAGTCTGACCACGTGAAAGCGTTCTACCGGACCAACGGCTACGAGACCCTGAAGAAGAATTGAGGGCGCCATGCTGATCAAGCGCAAGACCGGCGGCCCGGGCCGCACCTTCCATCCGGCCGTGGCCATCGGCGACACGCCAAGGGCCATCGACCGTCGCGCCTTCCTGCGCAATTCCGGCCTCGTCGCCGGAGGGCTCGCGGCCGCCGGCTCGATTCAACTCGGCTCCGTACGTAAGGCGCAGGCGGCGGGGTCGTCCGCGATCGGTCCCGACGTGACGATCAAGAAGAACATCTGCACCCACTGCTCGGTGGGCTGCACGGTGACGGCCGAGGTCGTGAACGGCGTTTGGGTCGGCCAGGAGCCGTCCTTCAGTAGCCCAATCAACCGGGGTACGCATTGCGCCAAGGGCGCGGCGATCCGCGAACTCGTCTCCAGCGACCGCCGCCTGAAATACCCGATGAAGATGGTCGACGGGCAATGGACCCGCATCTCATGGGACCAGGCGATCGACGAGATCGGCGACAAGATTACCGGCCTTCGCGACAAGTACGGCCCGGATTCCGTATACTGGCTCGGCTCGGCCAAGTTCACCAACGAGGCAGCCTACATCTTCCGCAAGTTCGGCGCCTTCTGGGGCACCAACTCGGTCGATCATCAGGCGCGCATCTGTCATTCCACCACGGTGGCCGGCGTCGCCAACACCTGGGGCTACGGCGCACAGACTAATTCCTACAACGACATCCGCAATGCCAAGACCATGATCATTCTCGGCGGCAATCCTGCCGAGGCGCATCCGGTCTCCCTCCAGCATCTGCTCTCCGGCAAGGAGATCAACCGCGCGAACATGATCGTCATCGATCCGCGCTTCACGCGGACGGCGGCCCACGCGACGGAATATGTCCGAATCCGCTCCGGCACCGATATCCCGGTGGTCTGGGGCATTCTCTGGCACATTTTCCAGAATGGCTGGGAGGACAAGGAGTTCATCAGCCAGCGCGTCTACGCCATGGACGACGTCCGCAAGGAAGTCGCCAAGTGGAACCCGGAGGAGGTCGAGCGCGTTTCGGGCGTGCCCGGCGAGCAATTGCGGCGCGTGGCCGAGACCTTCGCCAAGGAGAAGCCCGCGACCCTGATCTGGTGCATGGGGGCGACGCAGCACACCGTGGGCACCGCCAACGTTCGCGCGCTCTGCATCCTGTGTCTGGCCACCGGCAATGTCGGCAAGCCGGGCACGGGCGCCAACATCTTCCGCGGCCATACCAACGTGCAGGGGGCCACCGATATGGGCCTCGATGTGACGTCGTTGCCGCTCTATTACGGCCTCGTCGAAGGGGCCTGGAAGCATTGGGCTCGCGTATGGGACGTGGAGTACGACTGGCTGCAGTCGCGCTTCGACGAGGTGCCGGCCAAGGCCGGCCGCAAGGCCCGCACGCGCAAGGAGAGCATGGAATCGCCAGGCATCACCTCGACGCGGTGGTTCGATGGCGTGAACCTTCCAGAGGAGCAGGTCGACCAGCGCACGGGCATCAAGGCGATGATGGTGTTCGGGCATGGCGGCAACACCGTCACCCGGCTGCCCGAGGCGGTGAAGGGGCTGGCCAAGCTCGACCTGCTCGTGGTCGCCGACCCGCACCCCACCACCTTCGCCGCTCTCGATGCACGACGCGACAACACCTATCTCCTGCCAATCTGCACCTCCCTGGAGATGGACGGAAGCCGCACGGCCTCGAACCGTTCGCTGCAATGGGGTGAGCAGATCGTGAAACCGGCCTTCGAGTCGAAGAACGATTACGAGGTGGTCTACCGCCTCGCCGCCAAGCTCGGCCTTGCCGACAAGATGTTCAAGAACATCAAGGTCGTGAACGGTGTCCCCGAGGCCGAGGACATCCTCCGGGAAATCAACCGCGGCGGCTGGTCGACGGGCTATTGCGGCCAGAGCCCGGAGCGCCTGAAGGCGCATATGCGCAATCAGGTGAAGTTCGATCTGGTGACGCTGCGGGCGCCCAAGGACGACCCTGAAGTAGGCGGCGATTACTATGGCCTGCCCTGGCCATGCTGGGGCAAGCCCGAGCTCAAGCACCCGGGAACGCACATCCTTTACAACACCAACCTCCACATCAAGGAGGGCGGCGGGACGTTCCGCGCGCGGTTCGGCACCGAGCGCAACGGCGTCACCCTGCTCGCCGAGGATTCCTTCGCCAAGGGTTCGGAACTGACCGACGGCTACCCCGAATTCACCATGGCGGTTTTCAAGAAGCTGGGCTGGGACAAGGACCTTACGGCCGACGAGATGGCGAGCATCACCAAGATCGGTGGGGCCAATATTGATGCGGTGAGCTGGGCGACCGACCTGTCGGGCGGCATCCAGCGCGTCTGCCTCGACCGCGGCGTCACGCCCTACGGCAACGGCAAGGCCCGGGCGAATGCCTGGAACCTGCCCGACCCGGTTCCGGTGCACCGCGAGCCGATCTACACGCCGCGTCCCGACCTCGTGGCGAAATACCCGACGCGCCCCGACGAGCGTCAGTTGCGCATGCCCAACATCGGCTTCTCGGTGCAGAAGGCGGCGGTGGATCGCGGCATCGCCAAGGATTTCCCGATCATCCTTACGTCCGGCCGTCTCGTGGAATACGAGGGCGGCGGCGAGGAAACGCGGTCGAACCCGTGGCTCGCCGAGCTGCAGCAGGACATGTTCGTCGAGATCAACACGGGCGACGCCGCCGATCGCGGCATCAAGGACGGGCAGTTCGTCTGGGTATCCGGCCCTGAGAACAATGCAAAGGCCAAGGTGAAGGCGCTGGTGACGGACCGGGTCGGCAAGGGCGTCGCCTTCATGCCGTTCCACTTCTCAGGCTGGTACCAGGGGGACGATATGCGGAAATTCTATCCGCACGGCACCGACCCCGTCGTACTGGGCGAGAGCTCAAACAATACGACCACCTACGGCTTCGATCCTGTGACGGGCATGCAGGAGACGAAGTGCACCCTGTGTCAGATCCGGGCCGTTTGAGGAACAATCGCCATGGCTCGCATGAAATTCCTCTGCGACGCGGACCGCTGCATCGAGTGCAACGCCTGCGTCACCGCCTGCAAGAACGAACACGAGGTGCCGTGGGGCATCAACCGCCGGCGCGTCGTCACGCTCAATGACGGCAAGCCTGGCGAGCGCTCGGTTTCCATGGCCTGCATGCACTGCACCGACGCGCCCTGCGCGGCGGTGTGCCCGGTGAACTGCTTCTACACCACGGCCGACGCGGTGGTGTTGCATTCCAAGGACATCTGCATCGGCTGCGGCTACTGCTTCTACGCCTGTCCCTTCGGCGCGCCGCAATATCCGAAGGTCGGCAATTTCGGCTCGCGCGGCAAGATGGACAAGTGCACCTACTGCGCGGGTGGCCCCGAATCTGATTTCTCGACCATCGAATACGAGAAATACGGTTCGAACCGTCTCGCCGAAGGCAAGCTGCCGCTCTGCGCCGAGATGTGCTCCACCAAGGCGTTGCTGGCGGGCGACGGTGAGATGATCGCTCAGATCTACAAGCAGCGCGTCATCAAGCGCGGCTACGGCTCCGGCGCCTGGGGCTGGAAGACCGCCTATCGCGAAACCGTCGCCATCTAGGCGGCGAACTGGACTGCCGGGGTCGAGACTTCAGGAAGGAAACGCCGATGCGGCGGACACTGACGACTTTCAGGACGCTGGTCGCAGCGACCATCCTCACGGCGGCTGTCGGGGCCTCGTCGACCTCCTTCGCGCAGCAGACGCGCGACGGAATGAACCCGACCGGGCAGAACCCGACAGCGGAATCCGTCAACGAGGAGTTCCTGTTCAAGCAGGACCCGAAGATCACCGGCCGCATCAGCATCCCCGATGGCAAGGCGGCGCATCTGATTCAGCCCGCCGGCCGCGACTATCGCGATTTCCGGGAACGTTGGCTGCCCTGGCTCAGTGCCCTGGCGGTGCTCGGCGCCGTCGCGCTTCTCGGCCTGTTCTACTACTTTCGGGGTCGTATCTTGATGGAGCGCGGGCCCGATACCGGCCGCAAGATCCTGCGCTTCAACGGGTTCGAGCGCTTCGCGCATTGGATGACGTCGAGCTGCTTCATCATCCTGGCCCTGTCCGGCCTGAACTACATCTTCGGCAAGCGCCTACTGATGCCACTCATCGGCGCGGATGCGTTCGGCGTGGTGGCGCAATACGCCAAGTTCAGCCACATCTACCTCGCGTGGCCGTTCATGATCGGTGTTGCGCTGATGCTGGTGCTCTGGCTGAAGGACAACATCCCGAACAAGATCGACATCGACTGGATCAAGGCCTTCGGCGGTTTCGTCGGCGACAAGCATCCCAGCGCCGGCCGCTTCAACGCAGGCCAGAAGATGGTGTTCTGGATGGTGATCGGCTTCGGCTCGGCCATGAGCGTCACCGGCCTGATGATGATCTTCCCCTTCGCCCTCACCGACATCACCGGAATGCAGCTGATGCAGGTGATTCACGCTCTCATCGGCATCGCCTTCATCGCCGGCATCCTCGCCCATATCTACATCGGTACCCTCGGCATGGAGGGTGCTTACGACGCCATGGGCAGTGGCAAGGTCGATCTCGGCTGGGCCAAAGTCCACCATGATCTCTGGGTCGAGGAAGAGCAGGCCAAGACCGCGAGCGGCCCGCAGCTCGGGCGCCATCAGGTGCCTGCCGAGTAACCAACCGGACAACCACAGACGTTCGGCGATCGGCGCCGGCATGTCGAGGATCGGACAACGTCCATGAAAGCCTTCATCATCGCCCTCGTCGTCGCTGTCGCCATCGGCACGCTGGCCGCCATGCTCCTCAACCAGCAGCAGCGCTTCGCTTACCAGGCGTTCACGACCTCCGGCACGCGGGTTTCCGACCCGGCGGGTCACAGTAATCTCGTCGGGCCGCATTGGAACGGCGTCACGCCCGATCCGGAGAAGCCCTCGAAATCCTGAACCTTACGTCGCCGATCCGTTCAAGGAATTGCTCTCGTCCCAGCCATAGCCGAGCGTCTCGAAGCGCATGGAGCGGGCATCGACCATCAGCAGGCGCCCCACCAGTGGCTCGCCGAAATCCGCGACCGCGCGGATCACTTCCATCGCCATCAGCGAGCCCATTACCCCGGCCAGCGCGCCGAGGACGCCGGCTTCCGCGCAGGCGGGGACGCTGCCGGGCGGTGGCGGGCTTGGGAACAGGCAACGATAGGTCGGGTTTGGGCGGCCATCCGGCGCGGTTTCATGGGCGCGGATCGTCGTCAGGGTGCCGTCGAACTGCCCAAGTGCGGCCGTGACGAGCGGACGCTTGGCGTGGAAACAGGCATCGGAGACAGCATAGCGGGTCGCGAAATTGTCCGACCCATCGGCGACGATATCGTATCGGTCGATCAACGCGACGGCATTGTCCGCGTCGATCCGCACGCAGTGCGGTTCGATCCGCACATGCGGATTTAGGCGTGCCACGGCATCGGCGGCGCTGTCGATTTTCGGGCGGCCGATATCGGGGGTGCCGTGAATGACCTGCCGCTGCAGGTTCGAGAGTGATACTGTGTCGTCGTCGACGATGCCGATCGTGCCGATGCCGGCCGCTGCCAGATACTGGATCAGTGGAGCGCCAAGCCCGCCGGCGCCGATGACGAGCACCCGCGCCGCCTGTAAACGCGCCTGTCCGGGTCCTCCGACCTCGCGCAGGACGAGGTGGCGGGCGTAGCGTTCGACTTCGTCGCTGGAGAAGGCCATCCCGGTGAAATACCCCTTGCGGCGAGGCGCCGAAAGGGCATCGGGACGAGATTTGCGTCCCGATGCCGTGCCGCTTATTCGCGACGGCGGAATGTCCCATCTCGACGAGACGATGCCCGTGTCCTCTCCCGTTATCGCCGATCACTCGCCGCTGGCGCTCGCCCAGGCCCTCATCCGTTGTCCGTCGGTGACGCCGGAGGAGGGCGGTGCCCTGCAATGGCTCGGTGGCGTCCTGGAGGAGGCGGGTTTCACCGTCGCGCGGCCGCGCTTCTCGGAGCCCGGAACGCCCGACATCGACAATCTCTACGCGCGCATCGGGACAGGCAGTCCCTATCTCCTTTTCGCTGGCCATACCGACGTCGTCCCGCCTGGCACCCTCGAAGCGTGGCGCCATGGGCCATTCGACGGCGCGGTATCGGACGGCCTGCTCTACGGCCGCGGCGCGGTCGACATGAAGGGCGGCATCGCCTGCATGCTCTCGGCGGCGCTCGCTTTCGTCGCCGAGCGGGGAGGGGCGTTCAACGGCTCAATCGGGTTCCTCATCACTGGCGACGAGGAGGGGCCGGCGATCAACGGCACGGTGAAGCTCCTCGAATGGGCGAAGGCGCGGGGCGAGCGTTTCGACCATTGCCTTCTCGGCGAGCCCACCAACCCGGCGCGCCTCGGCGAGATGATCAAGATCGGTCGGCGCGGGTCTCTCAACGGCAAGCTCGTCGTCCATGGCCGTCAGGGCCACGTGGCCTATCCCCATAAGGCGGAGAATCCCATCCCCGGCCTGCTGCGCCTCGCCTCCGCCCTTCTCGCCGAGCCGCTCGATGGCGGCACCGCGCATTTCGATGCGTCGAACCTCGAATTCACCACCATCGACGTCGGCAACCCGGCCACCAACGTCATCCCGGCCGATGCGCGCGCCACGTTCAACATTCGCTTCAACGAGGGCTGGACGGCGGAGACCCTGGGGGCCGAGATCCGTCGGCGGCTGGAGGCGGCCGCCGGCAACGCCGTTCGGTTCACCCTTGACCTGCAGCCCTCGAACTCTCCGGCCTTCCTCACCAAGCCGGACTCCTTCACCGACCTCGTGGTCGAGGCGATCGAGACCGAGACCGGGCTTCGTCCCATCCTGTCCACCACCGGGGGCACGTCGGACGCCCGTTTCATCAAGGATGCCTGCCCGGTGATCGAGTTCGGCCTCGTGGGCGAGACCATGCACCAGACTAACGAATGCGTGGCTGTCGCCGATCTGGATCGGCTGACCGCGATCTATGGGCGGGTACTGTTGGCCTATTTCGCGGTCGCTTCCGAGAAAGGCGAGGTCTGACCGGCGGCAGGCACGAAGTTTCAACTCCCGAAACCTCGGCAGGCGTCATGCCGCTTTTCGCGTCATTGTCCGTCGAATCCACGCGCCGCGGAAGCGATAGTGGCAATGGAACGGGTGACGGCGCGTTTGGAAGCGACGGCTTCGCGTGCCGAGCCGGTCCCCGACCGCAATGTAGATCTGCCGTAGGCGCTGGACGTGCGGATCGTCGAGGCGCAACTCGATACTGGCTCGCGTCAGACCTGCTGCGGCCTTGGGATCCTTCACGCTCAGCGGAACGAGTGCTTCCCCGAGGATGATGCGACCGACTTCCAGAAGCAGGGCCTCGTGCATCTCGTCGCTCGCGGCGGCCAGACGTTCGAGGTCGAAGAGGGTTCGTACGCCGAGGGGCCAGAGGCGGATGATGCGGTCTCGGCCGACCGAACAGCAGAGTTGCGCCTGCGCCACCCAATCCATGATCTGATAAACTCCGTATGGGGTCTCGACGAACAGCATCAGCGGGTTGGCCGCCGCGAGATTCTGGGTCGAATGGATGTGATGGTCGTCGAGCCTGACGCGAATATCGCTGTCGATTCCGTCGATGATCTCGACCGGCGTGATCTTGAAGGCGCGGAAAACCTCCTCTTCCTCGCGCTTGAAGTTTTTCAACTGGTCCCGTTGCACGATGCTGCGCAGGACGACATCGGGCATGATGCCGGCGACGAAACAGGCTGCGACCACCACGGCGATGGTGGCCGGCGCGGTCGCGCTGGGATCGACCGTCACCAGGGCGGAGACCAGACCCGTCCCGATCCAGAGCAACGATATGACGAGGATCGGGCCGAGAACGATACTAACCAGCATCCTTATGGTTTCACCCACGATCGTCCCGGGGCTCATGTCGAAATTCTTGATCGCGCGGTAGAAATTGCGCAGCGCCGTCACGTAACTGCCCGCGAATGCCGCGCAGATCCCGAGAAGCCAAACCAGCCCGAGACTTCCAGGCGTCGGATAGGTCACGCCCGGCCAGCGGAAACCGGACGGATGCCCCGGTTGTCCGGCGAACATCCAGAGGAGCAGCGACAATCCGTATAACATGCCGATCGCCGCGCATGCGCTGAAGGGCGCGCAGCCGATGAGCCAGGAGAGTGTCGAAAAGTCCTCGCGCTTGCGATGCGCCTCCCGCGCGATCGCGTTGGTTCTATCGCTTTCGGTGGTCCCAGCCATCGGGTCGCTGCTGCGCCTCGCACCGACGAAATACTTGTACTTCACGAATTCGAATGACGGGATCAGCATCGGACCCGGCTGATCGGTCTTGTCGAAGACCGTGGCGAGATCCGTGATGATCTCCTGCCTCTGAAGTTTGATCGCCTCTCGTATGGCGACGAAAATCAGGGGTGAGTTGACTGCGAAGGCGGTCGCGAGAACGAGGATGATCTGGAATGGCGTTTCCACAGGCGAAGGCTCCAGGCCTCACGATGTCGAAAATCGTCGAGGTTGCCCGAAGATGCCTTTCTGATCGCATAATACAATCTGAAATTGCTTCCTAAGTAGATTCCCGGTCAGGCCCGTAATCCACCCCCACGAAGGTCAGTCCCTTGGCGGGCGCCATGGGGCCGCAGCGGGCGCGGTCGCGGCTCGCCAGGATGTCGGCGACCTCGGCGATGCCGAAACGGCCGCAGCCGGCCATCATAAGCGTTCCGACCATGGCGCGGACCTGATGGTGCAGGAACGAGCGCGCCGAGGTCGAGATCACGATCTCCTCGAACAGGCCCATCGTCACCGTAGCTACGTCGAGCTGTTCGAGGGTGCGGATCGGGCTGTTCGCCTGACATTCGGCGGCACGAAAGGCGGTGAAGTCGTGGCGACCGAGGAGACCTTGCGCGGCCCTGTGCATCACCTCGGCATCGAGCGGCCACGGCACGTGCCAGACATGGTCGCGTGTCAGGGCAGGCGGGCTGCGCCGGTTGAAGATGCGATAGCGGTAATGCCGGCGGATCGCGGAGTGCCGCGCATCGAAACCCGCTCCGACTCGCTCGGCGCTGACGATGGCGACCGGAAGCGGTCGGAGATGGGCGTTCAGGGCGTCGCGCACCGTATCCGTGCGCCAGTCCTTGCTCAGGTCGAGATGAGCGACTTGATGGATGGCGTGTACGCCGGCATCCGTCCGACCGGCGCAGGTCAGGCGCAGATCCTCCCCCGTGAAGCGTTTAACGGCATCCTCGATGGCGCCCTGAACGGTTACGTCTTCGGCCTGCCGCTGCCATCCGCAGAATGGAGCGCCGTCATACTCGATAACGAGTTTGTAGCGGGGCATCAGCGACGGCCCCCGGTCTCTGACTTCACGGGAAGCGCGTTCCCGGCGCGAGATGCGCACCACGCACGAAGTCCGCACCCGTGACGATGCCGCCCCTGCCGGCTCGGCGCAACTCGGTGAGCCGCACGGCGCCCCCGCCGCAGGCGATGGTTCCCGCTGAATCGAGCAGAGTGCCGGGCGCGCTCTGTCCCTCCGTTGGCATGGCGCGCAGCACCTTCACGCGTTCCGGCCCCTTACCGAGATCGGCCTCGAAGAAGGCGCCGGGGAAGGGCGAGAGCCCGTTGATGTGGTTCGCCACCTCGCGCGCCGGCTTGGACCAGTCGATGCGCGCCTCCTCGTTAGTGATCTTGCGCGCGTAGACGAGCCCCTCTTCGGACTGGCGCGTGAGGGGGAGGGGCTCGTGTTCCAGCTGGCGGAGGGCTCGGCTCATGAGCGCCGCGCCAATGGGCATCAGCGCATCGTGCAGGTCTCCCGCGCTCATACCGGGGGCGATGGCGACCCGCTCTTCCAGGGCTACGGGGCCGGTGTCGAGGCCCCCCTCCATGCGCATGATGCCCACGCCACTCTCCGTATCCCCCGCCATGATAGCGCGCTGGATCGGTGCAGCCCCGCGCCAGCGTGGCAGCAGGGAGGCGTGAAGGTTCAGGCACCCGTGGCGCGGCACGTCGAGGATCGCCTGCGGCAGCAGCATCCCATAGGCGACCACGACGGCGACATCGCATCCGTGTGACCGGAAGAGCGTGAGCGCGTCCGGCGACTTCAGGGTGGCGGGGGTGTGAACCGGCAGGCCGAGCCCGTCCGCCAGCGCATGGACGGGGGACGGTCGTAACGCCATGCCTCGCCCGGACCGCGCCGGGGCGCGGGTATAGACCGCGGCGATGTCGTGACCGTCTTCCGCCAGGCGCGCCAGGGTCGCCACGGCGAAATCGGGCGTCCCCATAAAGACGAGCTTCATCGCGCGCGCTCTCTGCTGAAGGATGGGATCAGACGTCCTCGCCGCGCTTGGCCGCCTTAACGAACTTCTTGATGACGCGGTCGCGCTTCAGCTTCGACAGGTGATCGATGAAGAGCACGCCGTCGAGATGATCGATCTCGTGCTGGATGCAGGTGGCAAGGAGCCCGTCCGCCTCGATCTCGCGGGTTTCGCCGGAAAGGTCGCGAAAGCGCACGCGCACGCGGTCAGGCCGTTCCACTTCCCCGTAATATTCGGGGATCGACAGGCAGCCCTCGTCGTAGACGCGCTTCTCCTCCGAAGCCCAGACGATCTCCGGGTCAATGAAGATCTGCGGCTGCCGCGCGTTCTCGTCCTTAGAGGTGTCGATCGTGACGACACGCTTGGTCACGCCGACCTGGATGGCGGCGAGGCCGACGCCCGGGGCATCGTACATCGTCTCCAGCATGTCGGCGGCGAGGGTGCGGATCTCGTCGTCGATGGCACCGACGGGGGTCGACACCTGACGCAGGCGGGCGTCTGGCAGGATGACGAGGGGGCGGATGGTCATGACTCGGCCGGATCTGTCGATGAGAAGGGTCCGGCTCCCCGTCTCTCGGGTCCGCCGTGCCGGACCCGCAGATACGGTTTGGCGGATGGCCGGTCAAATCGATGGGAAAACAATTCAGAAGGCCGTCCGGCTTCGGATGGCCGCCGAGAGTGTGCCCTCGTCGAGATAGTCGAGCTCACCCCCCACCGGCACGCCATGGGCGAGGCGGGTCACTTTCAGACCGTGATGCGCCAGGGATTCGGTGACGTAATGCGCGGTGGTCTGGCCATCGACCGTGGCGTTCAGCGCCAGGATGATCTCCCGGACCTCGCCGTTGCCGGCCCGGTCCACGAGGCTCGCGAGATTGAGATGCTCCGGCCGAACGCCGTCGAGGGCAGAGAGCACGCCGCCGAGGACGTGATAGCGCGCCGTCACCGCGCCGGATCGCTCCAGGGCCCAGAGGTCGGAGACATCCTCGACCACCACCAGGATGGAGGGATCGCGCGATGCGTCCCGGCAGATGGTGCACGGGTCGCTCGTATCGACGTTGCCACATTCCCGGCACACGACGATGCGCTCGGAGGCCACCTTCATCGCGTCCGCCAGTGGAGCGAGCAGAGCTTCGCGCTTCTTGATGAGGTGCAGCGCCGCACGCCGGGCCGAGCGCGGGCCGAGCCCCGGCAAGCGGGCGAGGAGCTGGATCAGGCGCTCGATTTCGGGGCCGGCAACGGCTTGGGCCATGCGTGTTCCGTCAAACGGCCGAGGCCGTACTCGTTGAATGGGTTCGGATCTGATCGCCTTGTAGTCGGGATTTGACGCGGCCGCATGCGTTGCGACGCCGCTCCGGATACCCCTTTGTTTCTCTTACAGATCCCTTCGTTCGTCGTTGAAACGAATGCCGGCTCAATTGACCGGTGCCCTTCGCGGACTAAGCAGGTCAGATCGATAGAGTGGCGAACCTGCGCGCGGCGGACCTGAACGACCGCGCGGACACTCCATCGGACAGTTCGGAAGACGAATGGGAGCTTCCGGCCAAGCCAGACCTCAAAGCGATCAGGTGTTCGAGGAGTAGCGGACGTGACATATTTCGGCGACTTCAACGCCAGCCATGGACCCGAGAAAATCGGCCTGCGCAATCTCAAGGCGGTTCATTGGAACCTCGAAGCCCCACGCCTTTATGAGGAATCCCTGAGTCGGGGTGAATCGCAGCTCGCCCATGGCGGCGCCCTGGTGGCGACGACGGGGAGCCATACCGGACGTTCGCCCAAGGACAAGTTCATCGTCCGCGACGCCGGCACCGAGGACGAGATCTGGTGGGAGAACAACGGCGCGATCACGCCCGAGCAGTTCGAGACGCTGTACCAGGACTTCCTGAGCCATGCCGACGGGCGCGAGCTCTTCGCCCAGGACCTTTATGGCGGTGCCGATCCGGCCCACCGTGTCCAGGCGCGGGTCTACACCGAACTCGCTTGGCATTCGCTCTTCATCCGCAACTTGCTGATTCGGCCCGAGCGGTCGTCGCTCGCCGACTACGTTCCCGATCTGACGATTATCGACCTGCCGAGCTTTCAGGCCGAGCCGCATCGCCATGGTTGCCGCTCGAAGACCATCATCGCCATCGACTTCACCCGGAAGATCGTCCTCATCGGCGGTAGCGCCTATGCCGGTGAGATGAAGAAGTCGGTCTTCACCTATCTGAACTACGTCCTACCCGGCGCGGGCGTGATGCCGATGCATTGTTCGGCCAACGCAGCCCTGGATGCCGAGGGCGACTCAGCCCTGTTCTTCGGCCTCTCGGGCACCGGCAAGACCACGCTTTCCAACGATTCCTCCCGGCAGCTCCTCGGCGACGACGAGCATGGCTGGAGCAAGGACGGCATCTTCAATTTCGAGGGCGGCTGCTACGCCAAGACCATTCGTCTCTCGCGCAATGCCGAGCCGGAGATCTACGCCACCACCGAACGCTTCGGCACGGTGATGGAGAACGTGGTGATCGACCCGCTGTCGCGGCGCCCCGATTTCGACGATGCGTCGCTCACCGAGAACACCCGCTGCGCCTACCCGCTCGACTTCATCGCCAATGCCAGCGCGACGGGCCGGGCCGCGCACCCGAAGAACATCGTCATGCTCACCTGCGATGCCTTCGGGGTGATGCCGCCCATCGCCAAGCTGACGGGCGCTGAAGCGATGTACCATTTCCTCTCCGGTTACACCGCTAAGGTCGCCGGCACGGAGCGCGGCCTGACCGCGCCGGAAGCTACGTTTTCGACCTGCTTCGGCGCACCGTTCATGCCGCGCCATCCGAGCGTCTACGGCAACCTGCTGCGCGACCTCATCGCCCATCACGACGTCGATTGCTGGCTCGTGAACACTGGCTGGACCGGTGGCGGCGTAGGCACCGGACGTCGCATGCCGATCCGGGTGACACGGCGACTGCTCGCGGCCGCGTTGGATGGATCGCTGTCGAAGGCGGAGTTCCGCCGCGATCCGTATTTCGGCTTCGCCGTCCCGGCTTTCGTTCCGGGAGTCGAGCCGCATATCCTTCAGCCGGTGAAGACCTGGGTCAACAAGGTCGCTTTCGCCGACACGGCGACACGGTTGGTGACGATGTTCAAGGACAACTTCAAGCGCTTCGAAGACCACGTTGATGCAGACGTGCGTGCCGCCGAGCCCGTGCAGGTCATCGCCGCCTGACGGCAGATCATCGCCCGATCCCGGCGCGAGCCCGGATCGGGGACTTTCTAGGCCGAAGGAAGCTTCAGAAAAGCTTCATACCGGGCGGGATCGGTAGCCCCTTGGTCAACTCGGCCATGCGCTCGGCCGCAACGCCTTCGGCCTTGCCGCGCGCATCGTTGACCGCGGCCACAATCAAATCTTCGAGGATTTCGCGCTCGTCGGGAATCAACAGGCTCGGGTCGAGAGTGACGCCCTTGACGAGCCCTTTCGCCGTCATCGTCACCGTAACGGCCCCGCCGCCGGAGGCGCCCTTCACCTCGACAAGGTCGAGCTCATTTTGAAGGCTCGCCATCTTCTCCTGCATGGCCTGGGCCTGCTTCATGATTCCCATGAGGTCGCGCATGGCGTGAGATGTCCGAAAGAGTTGCGGGGAACGTGATCTGGGGTGGCGCCTGAAGGAACGCTACGCTTCGTCGTCCGGTTCGTCGCCGGCTGAGATTTCCGGACCGGCGAGGTCGACGCTTTCGGCGATCTCGACGGGAGGGGCCTTGTCCCGAACATCGACGATCTGAGCGCCCGGAAAGCGTGCCAGAACCTCCCGCACCAGGGGGTGGGCGGCGGCATTCTCATGGCGTGATTCGAGAGCGGCGCGGGCCTTGTAGGCGAGGGTCGGCTCGCCCACCTCCTTCGAGAGGGCGACGATCCAGCGCTGCCCCGTCCAGGCGTCCAGGGACCGGGCGAGATCGTTGGCGAGACTCTGCCGACCTCCATCGGCGAGACGGAATTCGATCCGGCCCTCCTCGAAACGGACGAGATGGACCTCCCGTTCGAGGGCCATCTTGAGGCCGATATCGCGTCGCTCGTCGGCCATCGCCACGACATCCTCGAACCGCGCGAGACGCGGACCGGCCGAGACGGCGGGAACTTGCGGAACGGGCGACGGTACGAGGGCCGCCCGCACGCCTCCGCTGGCGGCCAGGGTCAGGGCCGGTCGCGGCGGCGGCTCCACCGATGCCGGGGTCGAGGGC
>NZ_VRVC01000074.1:0-25834 GCF_008040005.1 Methylobacterium sp. WL19 | reverse complement strand
GCCGAGGCCCAGCTGCGCGGCCATCCGCCCCTCGACGCCGGGTGCCGGATCGAGGTCGCGGGCGAGGCCTGCGAGCTCCTGGAGCGGGATGTCGGCGGGGGCTCGCCCCTCTCCTTTAGCCGGCCGGAACCTCACCGGCCCGGCAGGGGAGGCCTCCGGCCAGAGCACGATGCGGTCGCCCTCGCCGGTATGGGGGCAGCGGGGATCGACGGCCCCCAGGGCGCGCTGGCGCAGGCGGGCCGTGATCCGCGAGAACCCATGGGCGCGCAGGAGGCGCTCGGCGAGAACGTCAGCGAAAACAGGACCTTCGCGCGCGACCACCTCGCTCGCCATCGCCGCCAGCGTGGCCTCGTAACCCACCTCGTGGAACCGCGCGGCATCGGGAGAGAAGCCCGACAGGTCGGCGGGTTCATAGAGGCCGGGGGGCTCCACCTGCGGGATTTCGGGGGCGGCCGGCGCGATCACGACCGGCTCCGGCTTCGCCCTGTCGGCGTCGAGATCGGCCCGCAACGCCGTGTCGAGCCGGTCGAGGGCGCCTTGCGGATCGTTCCACCAATCGGTGCTCCAGACCCGGTGGATGCGCCATCCGAGGTCGGTGAGCACCCATTCGCGCAGACGGTCCCTGTCCCGCGCCGTCGCCGCCCGGTGATAGGTCGCCCCGTCGCATTCGACGCCCGCGAGGTAGCGCCCCGGAGCGTCGGGATGGACGATGCCGAGGTCGATCCGAAAGGCGGAAACGCCCACTTGCGGCACGATTCTCCACCCCCGCGCGGCCAAGGCCGCCATCACCGCGCCCTCGAACGGCGATTCGACGTCTCCCCCCGTCGGCGCGGCCGCCGTTTCGAGGGCGCGGGCGCCGTGTTCGGCAAAGGCGAGGAAGTGCTTGAAATCGCGCACGCCGCGGGCGCTGCCACGGCCGAGATCCACCTGATCGGCCCGCATCGACGCGAAGACCACGAGCTCCCGCCGGGCGCGGGTGATCGCCACGTTGAGGCGCCGGTGGCCGCCCTCGCGATTGAGCGAGCTGATCTGACCGGTGATTCGGCCCGTCGCGTCGGGACCCGCCGCCACCGAGAACAGGATCGCATCGCGCTCGTCGCCCTGCACGGTCTCGAGATTCTTCACGAAGACCGGCTCTTTCCAGGCCCGCCCGTCGAAGAACCGCTCCAGCTCCGGCCTTCCCCGCCGCTCGGCATCGAGCAGATTCTCGATCAGGCGCTGCTGCTCGCCGTTGAAGGTGACGATGCCCAGCGAGCGCTCCTCCGCCGCGAAGGCGGGGTCCGAGAGACGGGCGACCACCTCCGCCACCAGGGCGCGCGCTTCGGGCCGGTTCACGCGCGCCCCGCCGCGCTCGTAGACCCCATCGGCCACGTGCTGGAGCCGCACCGCCCGGTCCTCGGTGACGGGGGAGGGGAAGGTGACGAGCCCGCCGCGATAATAGTGACGGTTGGAGAAGGCGATGAGGCTCTCGTGCCGGCTTCTGTAGTGCCAGGCGAGGCGCCTCTGCGGCAGGTTCGCCGCCAGGCACTCGTCGAGGATGCTCTCCTGATCGGCGATGTCGAGACCGTCCGAAATCTCGTCGACGCCGCGATCGCCCACATTGGTGGGCGGCAATTGTTCGGGATCGCCGACGATGACCACCTGCCGGCCCCGCGCGATGGCGCCGATGGCGTCCCAGGGGGCGATCTGCGAGGCCTCGTCGAAGATGACGATGTCGAAGGGCTTCGCCTCGGCCGGCCAGTATTGGGCGATGGAGAGCGGGCTCATCATCAGGCAGGGGGTCAGGCGGGTCAGCGCGTTCGGCATCCGCGCGAAGAGCTGGCGCAGGGGCATGTGCCTGGCGCGCTTGGTGATTTCGCGCGCCAGGGTACCCCATTCGGGATCGGTGCCGAAGGCGCCGGCGAGCGGCACGTCGCCGCCGATGCGGGCACGCACCGCCGCCCCGGCGAGGCCGGAGAGCCGGGAATCGGCTTCGCCGAAGCCCCGGATCGCCTCTTCGTGGCGCTGGCCCATGAAATCGCGCAGGCGGACGTCGTCGGTGACGGCATGGTCGATCCACCAGCGCGCATAGGCGCCCTCGAAGGCCGGGAGGATGGCGTCGTCCTGCAGCGTTCCCGCCTCGATCTCGGCGACCAGAGGACCGAGGCCCGCCTTCGTCGCCTCGCTCACCGCCCTCTGCCAGCTGGCCCAGGCCTGCGCCTTGGGCAGCGCCCTGCGCCAGCGTTCCGCCACCGCGAGGGTGCCGGCCACCCAATCGCCCTCCGTCTCCACCGGGCGGTCGGGCTTGGCCCTGCCGGCCAGACGCCCGAGCGTCTCGATCGCCTTCACGGCCGCGCTTCTCCGCGTCGTGAAATCCTCCTTTGCCAAGGCCAGGCTGTCGCCAGGTTCGAGCCTGCCATCCTCGGTGTCGAGGAACTCGGCGAGCCTCGCGCGGACGATGTCCGGGCCTCCGACGAGCGGCGCAATGGTGGTGATGACCGGTGCGAGCCGCGTCGCCCAGGCCATCGGAGCGGTGAACAGGTCGGCGGGGGCCGCCGGATCCGACCACGGATGTCCGAGTTCCGCGGTGGCGCTCTCCAGAACCTCCGCCAGAGCGGGTCTTGTCGCCTGCAGGGACTTGATCTCGGCGAGGGTGACGAGGTCCGGCCCGATATCCTCCGGTACGCGCCCTTGCGCGAAGGGGGCGAGGAGGTCGCGAACTCGGCTCAGACGCCGCCCCCGCAGGAAGAAGTTCGAGGCTTTCGCCTCGCGCCACTCGGCCAGCAGGCGGTCGAGGTCGCTGCCGAACACCGAGGGGGCGTAGGGGACGAAGAGCCGGGTGGTCAGCCGGGCGAGCGCGTCCTGTCGGGTGCGGCGGGCCTCGACGGCCTGGCGCAAGGCCGCGCCTCCGGGGCCGAGGAAGCGCAGGCCCATCCGCGCCTCCAGCCGGAACAGGGCGGCGGCGAGGGAGGAGAGCGCGCGCAGGCCGTCATAGGTCCGGCCGAGGGGCGTCAGGCCCATCGCCTCGGCGAGACGCTGGCCGGATGTCGCGAAGTCCGGCAGGGTGCGGGCGAGTTCGGGAACAGCCTGCTCCATCTCGGCCCGCCACAGGGGCGACCATGCGATGGCACCGATGCCCCGGAGGGGATGGTTCGCGATGTCCCCGACGATGGGGCGAAGGGCGGCAAGCTCACCGCACTGGGCCCGCAGGCCATCCCGGTGGCCGGGCGCGGAGGTCGCGTCCTTCGGCCAGAGGAGGCTGAGCCCGTCCCGGCCGGCTTGCCTGTCGGCGATGACCCGCGCCATGGCCGAATGGGCGCTGAGGCCGTTCGCCCGTGTGGCGTGCAGGCTCTCCACCACACCGTTCAGGCCCTCCCGGCGGCGCTGGAGATCGGTGGCCGCCTCGTCCCAGGGGACGGGCTCGCCGCTCCTCGCGGCCCAGGCCTCGCGGAGTTGCGCGATGACGTGCGTCTTCTGGGCCTTGGCCGCATGGACCTCGAGGCAGCAGGCGCCCAGCCCCACCGCGTCGAGGCGCCGGCGCACCACCTCCAGGGCGGCGCTCTTCTGCGACACGAACAGCATCGTGCGCCCGAGCGCCAGGCACTGCGCGATCATGTTGGCGATGGTCTGGCTCTTGCCGGTGCCGGGTGGGCCGAACAGGACGAAATCCTTGCCCGAGGCCGCCGCGAGGATCGCCGAGACCTGGGAGGAATCGGCGAGGAGCGGCGTGAATATGCCGGAGGGTGGATGCTCCGCGTCGAGGCGCTCCGGCACGGGAAAGCCAGTGCCGTCGCCGTAGGCCTGTTTCGGCGTGTCGAGGAGGTGGCGCACCACCGGGCTTCGCTTCAGGAGGTCCGTGCGCTCGCTCAGATCCTTCCACATCAGGAACTTGGTGAAGGAGAAAGCCGAGAGCACCACCTCGGTCGTGACCTCGAACCCTTTCAGGTCGCGGATATGGGTGCGCACGATCCGCCAGACGGCCTCGACGTCGATGCCGGATTCGTCGCCCGGCAAGCCCTCGGCGAAATCCGGCATGTCGAGGTCGAAATCCTGACGCAGCATCTCCAGCAGCGTCGGGTTGAGGCGCGCCTCCTCGTCGTGGCGCACCAGGCGGAAGCCGGCGCGGACGCTGGCGCGGGTCAGGGCCGCCGGCACCAGCAGCAGCGGTGCGCGGGCGGGCGGCATGCCGTTGCCCCGTGTCCAGGTGAGGAAGCCGAAGGCAAGGAACAGGACGTTGGCACCGCCCTCCTCGAAGCTCCCGCGGGCGAGCCGGAACAGGTCGGTGAGGCGAGCCTCCAGTTCCTCCGTCCCGACATCGGCGGCGATCTCGCCGCGTTCGTCGTCCAACGCGCCGAGCGGTGCCTCGGAAGGCGGACGGGCGACGAGCCGGAAGGCGCGGCCCGCCGCGAGGGCGTCTTCGAACGCACCCGGCTCAGGGCAATCGAGGGTGAGCGATCCCTTGCCCGGTTTGAAGTTGAGAAGCTTGTTCCGCAGCGTCAGATCGAGGAGCCGCAGCTTCCAGGCTTCCAGCCGGTCGCGGGGCTCGCGACGGGGTAGATCGAGGCGGGGAGCAGGGAGATCCTCGACGAAGGACGGCGGCGCGCCGAGCGCCTGGACGAGCGCCACCGCGATCTCCGGAGCCGGCGCCTGTGCGCCGGGCTCGCCCGTATCGAGGGGGGAGATGCCGGATAGCCGGGCGCGCCGCAGATCGAGGACCATCTCCAGGGAGGATTCGGCATCCGCATCGATCAGGCGCGCGCCGGCCGCCACCGCATCCGCGAAACTCCCCGGCGGATCGGCGGTGAGAATTGTGGTCTCGATCAGTATCAGTTCCTGCAGGTCGCGGCGCTTCCGCAGGGCCTGGGCGTCGTCACCGACCCTTTCCGGCAGGGTCTCGTCCACGAGCCACAGCCCGAGGAGCGCGTGATCGCGGGTGAGGATCAGGAGCGGATTGAGCCCGGCCTGTTCACAGCAGGCGGCCCAGAGCAGGGTGAGGTCGAGGCAGGTGGCGAGCCGCCGCTCCACGATCGCGGCGGGCTCGCGGACCTTCTGTCCCGACCGTTCGAAACTCGCGGGCGGCAGGATGTAGGTGATCCGCAGGGCCGCCATCGCCGCGTGGATCGCTTCCGCCATCTCCCAGGCCCTGGCCCTCCTTCCGCTGCGATAGCCGTCGAAGGCGGTGCTCCGCCTTGCCCGTTCCAGAATCGCGGCGGCGGAGCGCAGGATGCCGTCCACGGCCGGGTCGTTGGGCCTGACGAAGGCCGCGAGCAGTTCGGGCGCCGCATCCGCGCCTCCCCAATGGGAGGGCGGCAGGAGCCGCAGGTCGAACTCCTCCCGGGCGAGCTCGCCCGCCCGATCGCTCCCCTCGGCTGGAGCCGTCAACGTCAGCGTGAGGGTACAGAGCCGGCTCTCCCGTAATCCGGCGAGGACCGCTCCGTCGATCCGCAGATCCGGCGCATCGATACGTTGGAGGCCCCCAGCCCCGATTTGCTGGATCGGCAGGGTAAGGGGGCGGAACAGCGGCGGAATCGCTGAGATGTGGAGCGTCACATCGGACAGGTCGGCCTCGCCGCCATGGGTCACGGTAATGTCCCGGATGAGGGGAATCCCGTTCTGCCAGGATGCGACGCTGGCATGATCGGCGATCGTGCAGGCGAGACCGCAACGCGTGCGAGCCCCCTCCGACGCTTCGAGCGTATCGTCCATCGCGCCCGGTTCCCCGCCATTCGGCAAGGGTTCTACAGGCGTGGCGTTCGCACCCGCAAGACTCGCCCGGCGACCGCACCGAAGCTCGTCGGGCTCACGGTTTGCCTGAACTCCCGTGGTTCGGCGTACTTGGAATCGTTCCACAACATAGTGATTGCCCGGACAAGACGAGGCTTTGTATAGCGTTGTGTGATCGGCAACTCGGCCAAGATACTGGTCGTCGCGGCGTCGAGGCCATCCGTTTCGCTGGCGTTGCCTTGCCGAGCCCGCCTGCCGTTCGTTCCTCGCAAACCGGTGCTGCCTGCCGATGACGGATACGACCAAGCCGAATGCACGGCCATCGCAGGGCCGCTACCGTCTGATGGTGGCGGGCCGGACCCTCCTGGCGATCTTCGGAGGCTATGCCCTTGCGGCCATTGCCACGGCCTTCCTGTCTTTGACCTTGCCCCTCGACCGGTCGGAAGCCGTCGCCGCCGCCACCCTGGCGAGCTTCGCGATCATGGCTGGTGCGGTGATCTGGGTCTTCTCCGCCCGTACTCTCGCCCGCGCGGCGATAGGGCTGGCGCTTCCGGCTTTGTGCCTGGGGGCCGGTCTCTGGCTCGCCCTCGGCAGCGCGGTGCAGCCCGCATGAAGCAGGGGTTTCGCCAATCGATGGCGTGGCTGCACACCTGGGCGGGGCTCGTCACCGGCTGGGTGATGTTCGCCGTCTTCGTCACCGGCACCGCCACCTACTACAAGTCCGACATTTCCCTCTGGATGCGGCCCGAATTACGCGCGCAGGCGGAATACGACGTGGTCCGGGCGACCGAACTCGGGGTCGCGTATCTCAAGGTCCATGCCCCAAAGGCGATGGCTTGGTATGTGGGCGTGCCGCAGACCGACAAGCCGTATATCGGCGCCTATTGGATGGTCACGCCGGACGGCGAGTTCGGCAAGGCGCTCCTCGATCCGGATACCGGTGCGCCGACAGAGGCCCGGGCGACACAGGGCGGTGACTTCTTCTACCGCTTCCATTTCGAATTGCAGATGCTCCCGGCCCTCGGCCGCTGGATCGTCGGCATCTGCGCGATGGTCCTGCTCGTCGCCCTCATCAGCGGCATCGTCACCCATCGCCGGATCTTCGCCGATTTCTTCACCTTCCGGCGTTCGAAATCCGCCCAGCGCGGCTGGCTCGACGCGCACAACGTCACCGGCGTTCTGGCGCTGCCGTTCCACCTGATGATCACCTATACGGGCATCGTCTCGCTCGCGCTCATGTACATGCCGTGGGGAATGGTGAGCGCCTACAAGGGCGACGAGCTGCGCTTCTACGTCGAGTCCGGCCAGATGCCGGCCTGGCGCGCCGCCGAGGGCAAGCTGGCCGAGCCGGCGCCGCTCGGTCCTCTGATCCGCCGCGCCCAGGCCGAGGTGAGCGAACCGCTCGAGATGGTCTCCATCAACAATCCCGGCGACGCCAATGCCACCGTGGTGGCGGTGTTCGAGGAGCCCCATGGGCTCGCCCATCGCCATCCGCAGATCGCCTTCCACGCGGTGACCGGGGAGGTGGTCGAACGGACCGGGCCGCTGAAACCGGCGGCGCATGCCTATACGAGCTTCGTCGGCCTGCACGAGGCGCATTTCGCCGGGCCGGCCCTGCGCATCCTGTTCTTCCTGTCCGGCCTGATGGGCTGTGCCGCCATCGCCACCGGACTCGTCCTGTGGACCGTGGCGCGGGCGCCGAAAGGCGTCGTCCGTCCCGCCGCCGGCTGGCGCCTCGTTCATGCGCTCAACATCGGCACCATCCTCGGCCTACCCATCGGCATGGCGGCGCTCTTTCTCGCCAACCGCCTCGTTCCAGTGGAATGGGCCGCGAGGGAATCCTGGGAAGGCGGTGTGTTCTTCGGGATCTGGCTCCTCGCCGCACTGATGCCTCTCGCTCGCCCGCATCGCCGGGCATGGGGCGAAATGAGCTATGCCGCCGCGCTCCTGTTCCTCGCCGTTCCCTTGGTCGATTGGGTGCAGATGGGATGGCGTGCCGACTTCCTGGGCTTCGACGCCGCCATGGTGGCGCTCGCGCTGGTTTTCCTCTTCGGCGCGCGCAAGCTCGGGCGCCACGAGGGGGCGCGGAGAGAGTCCGCCCGTACCACCGGAGATTTCGTCCGAGCATGACGCCCGTTGCCGTATCCCTCACCTCACTCCTGAGCTTCTCCGGTCTCGCCTGCCTCTGCCTGAGCATGGACCGGCATGGCCGGACCCTGTTCCACGGGCGCCCTTCCCGGCGGCGGGACAGAGCGTTCCGCGTGGCGGGCTGGCTTTTCATCGCCCTGGCCTTCGCCGCGGCCGTCATCACGGCGGACTGGAATTTCGGTCCGGTGCAATGGCTCGGCTCGCTCACCGGGGCCGCGCTCATCGTCGTGGCGCTGATGTCCTATCGTCCGGCCTGGATCCGCCCGGCGGCCATCGCCGCACTTCCCCTCGCCATGGCCACCGCCTTCTTCGTCTGAGCTGGCGGCGGGTTCCAGCCCGATCGGATGGGCCTATGTGAAGGGCTATTCGACAGGCTTTCACGAGGACGATCGATGGCGCTCGACCCTGCTCTCGCGGACCGTATTGCCACCTCGGTGGAGTTGGGCTTCGCCGAGCAGGTGGCCCATATCCAGGCCCTCGTCCGGTTCGGCTCGGTCCGGGGCGCCGAGCACGCGATTCAGGACCACGTGTTCCGCTGCCTGAGGGAGCGCGGCTACGCCATGGAGCAGGTCCGTATGGACCATGCGGCCATCAGCGCGCATCCCGGCGGGGGGCGGATCACGCCGGAGCATTCCGATGCGCCCCTCGTCGTCGGCATCCACCGGCCCCGGCATGAGACCGGTCGCTCATTGATCCTCCAAGCGCATGTGGACGTCGTACCCCCCGGTCCCTTCGACCTGTGGAGCCACCCACCCTTCGATCCGGTGATACGGGGCGACTGGATGTACGGAAGGGGTGCGGCCGACATGAAGGCCGGCCACGCCGCCAACCTTTTCGCTCTCGATGCGCTGGCCCGGATCGGGCTTCAGCCGGCTGCCACCGTGACGGTCCAGTCCGTGGTCGAGGAGGAATCCACCGGCAACGGTGCTCTGATGGCCCATCTGCATGGCTACCGGGCCGATGCCGTGCTGATCCCCGAGCCCGAGGACGAGAAGCTCGTGCGCGCCAATACCGGCGTGCTGTGGTTCACGGTCGAGGTGCGGGGCACGCCTGTCCATGTCCGCGAGATGGGGGCGGGAGCCAACGCCATCGACGCGGCCTACCGGGTGATCGGGGCCCTGCGCGAACTCGAGGAATCGTGGAACGCCCGCAAGACGGGACGCCGCCATTTCGAGGGTGAAGCGCATCCGATCAACCTCAATGTCGGCCGGATCGAGGGGGGCGATTGGGCCTCGTCGGTGCCCGCCTGGTGTCGGATCGCGTGCCGGATCGCGATCTATCCGGGCGTCGGCGCTGCGGATGCGGCACGCGAGATCGAGGCGGCGGTGGCGGACTTCGCCCGGACCGACGCGTTCCTGGCGAAGACGCCGCCGGTGGTGGCATTCAACGGCTTCTTCTCGGAAGGCTACGAGCTGGACGAAGGCTCGGAGGCGGAGGCCGTGCTCGCCACCGCGCACAAGCGGGCCACGGGGACCGACCTTCGGAGCTTCATGTCGCCGAGCTATCTCGATACCCGCGTCCATGCCCTCTACGACCGGGTTCCGGCCCTCTGCTACGGGCCGATCAGCGAGAACATCCACGGTTTCGACGAGCGCGTCAGCCTCGCTTCGGTCAAGCGGATCACCACCGCGATGGCGCTGTTCGTGGCCGAATGGTGCGGGACCGAGGCGCTCGGGCGATAGGCGCCGGGCGTCGCGGCCCGTGTTCCCGGGCGTGCTCCTGGCGAGGGGGCACGCGCGGGCCGTGTTGCCTCGCGTCAGCGAATGCCGCCGCTGGCGGTGATGTTCTCGCCGGTCAACCAACGGGCATCGTCTGACGCGAGGAAGGCGACGACCTCGGCGATATCGTCCGGCTGGCCGGCCCGGCCGAGCGGTGTCTGCGCGATGAACCCCGCTTCCATATCGGAGCCGACGATGCCGGCTGTGTGGGTGCCCTCGGTCACCACGAAGCCGGGGCTGACCACGTTCACACGGATCTTGCGTGGGGCAAGCTCGTTGGCGAGGACGTCCGAGATCGCGTTCAAGGCGCCCTTGGTGCCGGCATAGACCGCCGCGCTCGGCGTATGCACATGGGTGATAGCCGAGGAGATATTGACGACGCTGCCGCCTTCCCCAAGATGCTTGGCCGCCGCCTGAGTCGCCAGCAGGACGCCGAGCACGTTGACGTCGAAGAGACGGCGATAATGCTCTTCGGTGATTTCCTCGATCGACGCGAATTCATAGACGCCGGAATTGTTGACCAGCACGTCGAGCCGGCCGAACCGCTTCACTGCTGCCTCGACCAATTCCTGTGCCTGAGCAGCCTTGGAGACGTCCGCCTGGACTGCGATGGCCTTGCCCCCGGCCGCGGTAATGTCCGCGACCACGGTTTCGGCTCCGGCCTTGCTCGATGCGTAATTGACCACGACGGCCGCACCCTCCTTCGCCAGGGCTTTGGCGATCGCCGCACCGATGCCCTTCGATCCGCCGGTCACGACAGCGACCTTTCCGTCAAGCTTCGACATGTGTGCTATCCTTCGTCGGGAACCGGCTGCCGACTGGCTGTCTTGGTCCCATAGTTCGGAACTTCGGAACTAAACGAACGAAGATCAAGTCCCCATATGGACAAATTATGAGGCCCCTGTTTCACCCCGCGATCGAGGACGTCCAGCCGCAAGCGATCCTCCACGCCCTGTCCGATCCTCGCCGCGCGGTGATCTTCGCGCGGATCAGGAGCGCGGGCTGCGTCGAGGCCTGCTCGGCCTTGTCCGCAATGGGAGACCAGATCATCCCGAAATCCTCGCTCTCGAGCCATTTCAAGGTGCTGCGCGAGGCCGGATTGATCCACTGCGAACGTCACGGCGTGGAGATGCGGAACCGCTCGCGTTGCGCCGAGGTGGAGTCTCGCTTTCCGGGTCTACTGGCAGCGATCATGGCCGCCTACGCATCGAGCATCGACGCGAGCGCGTGCGGGACAGGCGAGTAACCGCCAGGGCCTCGCCTCGCCTCGCCTCGCGAATGCCGATTTGCTCTGAGGGACGCAGGACGTCGTCCTTCGGCCTACCGGCGTTCCTCGTGTCGTCGACGCCTTCGCTCATGCCGAGCCGGAGGCGAACGGTTGCCTTAGGTTGTCCTGCTCTTGCGCGGCAGACTGCTGCGGACCGTAGGACAGTGTCACCGGCCCTCACCGTTTCCGCGCATCAAAGCGGCGGACCCGCTGCTGCGGCACGCGGGTCCGCGTGAGATGAGTGGCAGACACGCGGTCCATGCCCCTTGCCGGAACGCCCGACACCTTATATTGCGACGCGATAGCTCGATCCCGTGACCCGGCGCTGCCGGCCGCATCCCTGCGGCCCGTCGCGTGACGGGCTCTTCTCGCTGCCGGATACCTTATGAAGCTTCGCAACATCGCCATCATCGCCCACGTCGACCACGGCAAGACGACGCTCGTCGACAAGCTCCTGTCCCAGTCGGGGTCGTTCCGAGACAACCAGCGCGTCGAAGAGCGCGCGATGGATTCGAACGACCTCGAGAAGGAGCGCGGCATCACCATCCTGGCCAAGGCGACCTCGGTCGTCTGGAAGGATACCCGCGTCAACGTCGTCGACACCCCCGGCCACGCCGATTTCGGCGGCGAGGTGGAGCGTATCCTCTCGATGGTGGACGGCGTGATCGTCCTCGTCGATGCCGCCGAGGGCCCGATGCCCCAGACCAAGTTCGTGGTCGGCAAGGCCCTCAAGATCGGTCTGAAGCCGATCGTGGCGATCAACAAGGTCGACCGTCCGGACGCCCGCATCACCGAGGTGGTGAACGAGGTGTTCGACCTCTTCGCGGCCCTCGACGCCACCGACGACCAGCTCGATTTCCCGATCCTCTATGGTTCGGGCCGTGCCGGCTGGATGGCGACGTCGCCCGACGGTTCCCAGGAAGACGGCCTCGCGCCGCTCTTCGACCTCGTGCTCTCCCACGTGCCCCAGGCCAAGGTCGAAGAGGGTCCGTTCCGGATGCTCGGCACCCTGCTCGAAGCCAACCCCTTCCTTGGCCGCATCATCACCGGCCGGATCGCGTCCGGCACCGTGAAGCCGAACCAGGCCATCAAGGTCATGGATCGCACGGGCAAGCTCGTGGAGACCGGCCGCGTCTCGAAGATCCTGGCTTTCCGCGGCCTGGAGCGCGCGCCCATCGACATCGGCGAGGCGGGCGACATCGTCTCCATCGCCGGCCTCGTGAAGGGCACCGTGGCCGACACCTTCTGCGACCCGCAGGTCGAGACCCCGATCCAGGCCCAGCCGATCGATCCGCCCACCGTCACCATGTCCTTCATCGTCAACGATTCGCCCCTGGCCGGCACCGAGGGCGACAAGGTGACGAGCCGCATGATCCGTGACCGCCTGTTCAAGGAGGCCGAGGGCAACGTGACGCTCAAGATCGAGGAGGCCGCCGACAAGGATTCGTTCTTCGTCTCCGGTCGCGGCGAGTTGCAGCTGGCCATCCTGATCGAGACCATGCGCCGTGAAGGCTTCGAGATCGCCGTGTCGCGTCCTCGCGTGGTGCTCTCCAAGGACGAGAACGACAACGTCCTCGAGCCGGTCGAGGAGGTCGTGGTCGACGTGGACGAGGAATACTCGGGCGTCGTCGTGCAGAAGATGTCCGAGCGCAAGGCCGAGATGATCGAGATGCGGCCCTCGGGCGGTAGCCGCCTGCGCCTCGTTTTCCATGCGCCGACCCGTGGCCTCATCGGCTACCAGGGCGAGCTCATGACCGACACGCGCGGCACCGCGATCATGAACCGCCTGTTCAAGGCCTACGAGCCCTACAAGGGCGAGATGCCCGGCCGCCGCAACGGCGTGCTGATCTCGAACGACAAGGGCGAGGCCGTGGCCTACGCCATGTGGAACCTGGAGGATCGCGGCCCGATGATGATCGAGCCCGGCGCCAAGGTCTATCAGGGCATGATCATCGGCGAGCACAACCGCGAGAACGACCTCGAGGTGAACGTGCTCAAGGGCAAGAAGCTCACCAACATCCGCACCACCTCGAAGGACGAGGCCGTGCGCCTCACCCCTCCGATCCGCATGACCCTGGAGCGCTCGCTGGCCTGGATCCAGGACGACGAGTTGATGGAAGTCACGCCCAAGTCGATCCGCCTGCGCAAGACCTACCTCGACCCGAACGAGCGCAAGCGCTTCGAGCGCTCGGGCGGCGTCGCCTGAGGGGCGCCCACGATTTGAACCATACGAAGGCCGGGCTCATCGCCCGGCCTTTTCTTTTTTGAGCGGAGCCGGCGCCCTCACTCGGTCTTCGCCCGCTCCCGCAGCAGGTACTTCTGCACCTTGCCCGTCGAAGTCTTGGGCAACTCTCCGAACACGATGTGGCGGGGCAGCTTGTAGCCAGCCAGCCGCTCGCGGCACCAGGCGATGAGGGCGTCGGCCTCCACGCTCGCATCGGGCTTCAGCTCTACGAAGGCGACGGGAGTTTCACCCCATTTCGCGTCGGGCTTGGCCACCACGGCGGCGGCCGAGACGGCGGGGTGGCGGAACAGGGCGTCCTCCACCTCGATGGACGAAATATTCTCGCCACCCGAGATGATGATGTCCTTCGAGCGGTCCTTTAACTGGACGTAGCCGTCCGGGTGCTTGACCCCGAGGTCGCCGGAGCGGAACCAGCCGCCTTTGAAGGCGGCCTGCGTGGCGGTGGGGTTCTTCAGGTAGCCACGCATCACCACGTTGCCGCGGAACATCGCCTCGCCCATGGTCTGCCCATCGGCGGGCACCGATTCGCAGGTCTCGGGGTCGCGGATGTCGAAGCCTTCGAGAACGGGGTAGCGCACGCCCTGGCGCGCCATTTTCTCCGCACGCGCGTCCGCATCCAGGGCGTCCCAGTCCCGGTGCCAGGCATTCACGACGGCCGGGCCGTAGGTCTCGGTGAGGCCGTAGAGATGGGTGACGTCGAAGCCGGCTGCCCCCATGGCGCCGAGCACCGCCTGGGGCGGGGGCGCGGCCGCCGTCAGGAAGGCGACGCGCCGGGGCAGGGGGCGGCGCTCGGAATCGGTGGCGTTGAGCAGCAACTGCATCACGATCGGCGCGCCGCACAGATGGGTGACGCTGTGCTCGGCAAGTGCTTGGTAGAGTGCGCCGGCCCGGACTTGGCGCAGGCAGACATGGGTGCCGGCCACCACCGACAGGGTCCAGGGGAAGCACCAGCCGTTGCAGTGGAACATCGGCAGGGTCCAGAGATAAACCGGGTGCTGCCCAAGATTGCCGGTGATGACGTTGCCGAGAGACAGGAGCGCCGCGCCGCGGTGATGATAGACCACTCCCTTCGGGTCGCCGGTCGTGCCCGAGGTGTAGTTCAGCGAGATCGCGTCCCATTCGTCCGCCGGCATCGCCCAGTCGGACGTCGGGTCGCCCCCGGCCAGCAGGGCCTCGTAGTCAACGGTGCCGATGGCGGTGCCTTCGCCGGTGAACACCGGATCGTCCACATCGATGACGAGGGGCTTTGCTTCGACCTGCTCCAGTGCGGGGCCGACGACCCGGCTGAACTCCCGATCGGTGATCAGCACCTTGGCCTCACCGTGGTCGAGGCAGAAGGCCAAGCCGGCCGCGTCGAGACGGGTGTTCAAGGTGTTGAGCACCGCGCCGGACATCGGCACCCCGTAATGGCACTCGATCATTTCGGGGGTGTTGGCGAGCATGACAGCCACCGTGTCGCCCCGGCCGATGCCGCGCGCTTTGAGCGCCGCCGCGAGACGTCGGCTGCGCTCGTAGAGCTCGGCATAGGTTCGGCGCAAGTCACCGTGGATCACCGCCACATGGTCGGGAAACACCCGCGCCGCCCGGTCGAGGTAACTCAGCGGTGTCAGCGGCTGTTGATTGGCCGGGTTTCGGTCGAGGTCCCGATCGTAGATCGACGTCGCGTCTCCTACGACCGAATCGGGGGCATTCATGGCGTCTGTCTCCCTTTGGAACACAGTACCCGCCTCACCGGTGCGCTCAATGGTCTTCGCGACTTGTGGACGAAGGGCATGTTTCGATCGAAGACCACGCCCTTCATCGTCATGACGCTTCAGCCGCCGCCGGGATCGGTCTCGTCATCAGGCGACTTGTCGCCCTGCGGCCCTTGTCCCGGTTTGCCTTCGGTCTTCTCATTGGGATCCATCACGGCATCGGGTGCCGAGTTGGCCGGCTTTCCCTGCGGTGGCTTATCGTTCTTGTCCACATCGTCCAGCATGGGTGTTGCTCTCCTCATTCGAAGCGTCACGTCGTCCCCTGACGATGCGTCTCACCGCTTGCGGTCCGATTGGCCATTCGACGAACCGCCCACGGGAGTCGGGTTGCGCCCGGCCTTGTCGGCGTCCTTGTTCCAGTTCGCCTTCCGGTCGGTATCGCTGAGGCCGCCCGGATCGATGCCGGTGATGGCCGCCTGTTGCGCGGTCTGGTGTCCACCCTCGAACGCAGGCTCGCCCCGGGATCCGACATTGTTGGGCTTGCGCGTCGCGGCATCGGTGGGCTGCTTGTCAAAATCCGACATCTAGCTCTCCTCGTCCTTGCCGACGCTCGCGGTGGCGCGATCGATGGAATCCTTCGCCGCCGCGCTCTGAGACTCGGCTTTCTGCGAAGCATCACCGATGGCCCGGATGTTCTCGGCCGGAACTTCCATCTCAGTCTGGTCGGTGGCGTCCTCACTCGGCGTCCCGGACGCGATACGGGCAGTCTCCGCCTCTCCCGAGGGATCGCCTTTGAGATCGGCTTGTGTGCGCGACGGGATGCCGACATCACGGGCATTGTCCTGGCCGGGATTTTGGCCGTTTCGATCGGTATAGGTGTCGAAATTCTTCAGCGAAGGGCGCTGGCGCGGCTCAACCGTCATGGTGTCCTCCAATGTTGGAGGTTCAACCACTCCATGGGCCGCGAGGTTGCGTCAGCCTCGATGGCCGACGAGGGCATGAGCGGCTCGCAGGACTTCGAGATCATCGGGCAAGTCGAGGAGTTTCTCCGCCCGCGCGAGTGCATTGTCCGCCTCCCGGCGTGCGGCCGCCTGAAAGTCGGGGCCGCCAATGGCGTGAAGGGCGGCGAGCGCCTTTTGCAGGCGCACCCCAACCTCGGCGCAAGCGGCACCGTCGCGGCCGATGGGACGGAACGCGTCGGCGAACAGGTCCGCCACCTCGATGCCCGGTACCCGCAGGCGTGGGTAGATCTCGCCCCGTGTCGGGGCGGCCCGGCATTCGGCCCAGAGCGTCAGAACCCTTACTTGCGTCCCGATGACGTCGATCGGCGTGCCGGGATCGTTGATAGCCGCAGACAGCCCGCGCGAGGCGACTTCAGTAAGGACGATGATACCGAAGCGCGGATCATCGTCGAAGCTGCGCCTGTCGCCGATGACGAAGGGCTTGGTGATGCCGGCCAGGGTCGCGGCGTCGGGATTGCCGTCGATCTCTACCAGGAGTCGGCCCCGATGGACGAAGCTGCCTGGTAGGACCGCAAGGTGCAGGACGAGGTCCGACGCCTCGCCGAGCGCCTCCAGCGCCCCGGAATCCACATGCTGGATGTATCCCGTGCTCTGCGCTTGCACGGCGATCGCGCCCTCCGGCGCGGGGCACCAGGGCAGCCCACCGAGATAGGGTGCCTCGGCCCGCCGCCTGATCGCGGCACAGGCCGCCTCTTCGATGGCGTCGACGGTCTCGCCGACCCGGCCGAGATGGGCCAGGGTGTCGATCCAGCGTACCAGGGTGACGACCACCGAGGCGAGGACGACGAGGGTGAGGCCGAACAGGATGACCCGGCCCTGATCGCCGTAGAAATGGGTCTTGAGCGCGATCAGTCCGACCACGCTGTAGACGAAGGCGCCGATGAAGCTCGCCACCGCATTCTGCGCGCGGGTATCCTCCATCAGCAGGGTCACGGCACGGGGCGTCACGTTGCTGGTGGCGCCGCCATAGGCCTGCACCATGATCGAGAGCGAGAATGTCGCCACCGGCAACATGCTCGTCGCGAGCACGGACAGGATCTGGTCGACGGCGTCGGCGCCGATCGATCGGGCTATCTCGATGGGGATCAGCGGCGCGCCGAAGGCCGAGGCGAGCGCGGCCGCGACACCGGCTCCGCAGAATGCAGCCACCCGCAGCCAGGGGCGGCGGGTGGCGCGGCGGATCCGATACAGGGCAGTTGAGGACAAGGGCGGCCTTCAGAAAGGGGCTCGAAAGCCACAGGGAGAAAGCGCCGTCGTCTTGGAAAAGTCGGCCCCGTGGCAGGGCCGGCCGTCGGAGGTCAGATCCCCTCGAAGAGCGTCGAGGAAATGTAGCGCTCGGCAAACGAGCAGGCCACCGTGACGATGCGCTTGCCCTGGAACTCCGGCCGCGCCGCCAGTTTCAGAGCTGCGGCGACGTTGCCGCCGGTGGAGATGCCGCCGGGGATGCCTTCGAGTTTGGCGAGAAGCCGGGCGGTGTCGAAGGCTTCCTGGTTCGAGACCGTGATCACCTCGTCGATGACCTCGCGGTCGAGGTTGCCGGGGATGAACCCGGCGCCGATGCCCTGGATCTTGTGCGGGCCGGGCTGGCCGCCGGAGATGACGGGCGAATCGGTTGGCTCCACGGCGACGACCTTGAGGTTGGGCAGGCGCGGCTTCAGCACGCTGCCGACGCCCGTGATGGTGCCGCCGGTGCCGACGCCGGCCACGAACGCGTCGAGCTGGCCCTGGGTGTCGTTCCAGATCTCTTCGGCCGTGGTCTTGCGGTGGATCTCGGGGTTGGCCGGGTTCGAGAATTGCTGCGGCATGATCGCGCCGGGAATCTCGTTGAGAAGCTCTTCGGCCTTGCTGATCGCGCCCTTCATGCCCTGCGGGCCAGGGGTGAGGGCGAGTTCCGCGCCGAGGAAGGCCAGCATCTTGCGGCGCTCCAGCGACATGGTCTCGGGCATGACGAGGATCAGGCGGTAGCCGCGCGCCGCCGCCACGAAGGCCAGGGCGATGCCGGTATTGCCGGAGGTGGGCTCCACCAGCGTGCCGCCCGGCTTCAACTGGCCGGAGGCTTCGAGGGCGTCGATCATGTTGACGCCGATCCGGTCCTTCACACTGGCGATCGGGTTGAAGAACTCGAGCTTCAGCAGGATCTCGGCATCGACGCCGCGCTCCTTGGTGATCCGGTTGAGCCGGACCAGGGGCGTGTTGCCGATCGTCTCGGTGATCGAGCCGTAGATGTGGCCGTGGCCGGGTTTGCGGGACTGCGAGGGGCTGGTGTCGGCCATGACGAGATCTCCTGATCGGCTCTTACGCATTGCGAAGGCCTCGACAGGCCCTGCGCTCGGTGTGCGCCGGGATATCGCGTCGCTCTAGGCGAGGCAATCGGCAATGGCCGCAGGTCAAAGACAAATCTTCTCTGTCTTCAACAGTCTGAATCATCAGTAGAAATATTGATTTGTTTGGTGCGGCATCGGGAGAATTTAGTTCTCGCGATGCCGCGAGCGGCCTGTCATCCCAGATCTTCCGCGCAGTCGAGTGCCGATCAATGCCGGGATCGGGCGGCGTTCACGAGAACAGGACCATCGCGGACAGCACGAGCAGAGTCGCGCAAAGCGGCGTCGACAGCGCGATCCGGAAGGCTCCCGGATGCAGGCTCGGCGGGCAGGTATAGACGGCCTGTTCGCGGACGCCGCTGCGGACGACGCTCCCCGTCGCCCATTCCAGTCGCTTCACCATTTCGCTTCCCCTCGCCTCAACCGCGATTGGCAGAAGGCGACGGGGGCATTGAACGAGGGGTAAAGCCGGGCCGGAGACCTCGGATCGTCGTCAACGCGGTCTTAAAGCGAGGTCGATCTTCGCGAAGGAGTCGGCGTCAGTGCGCCCGACGAATCTGCACCGAGGGGGTGGGCAGGGCGTCGGGCCGCCCCGCCTGCGCCGTCATCGCTGTCCTTCCGACCTCGGTTTCCTTGCGACCGGTCGAGTCGTCCGTCTAACGCGAACGGTCATCGTAGCGCGTCTTCGCCCGAGGGAATGCGTCCGGTAACCGGCCGCGTTGCAGCGAAATCTAGAGCGCGCGATCGAACTTCAGCTCGCCCTTCTGGCTCTTGATCACCAGCTGCGACCCGACGAGGTCCCACTGGGCAGCGGTGCGCAGGGCGATGAAGAAGTCCTGCTCACTGGCACCGGTACCCTTGTCGCAGGGCTTCTTCGTGAGAGCGAGGGGGCCGACGGCGAGGTGCTGCTCGCGCAGGGGGAAGGCCGTGGCGGCGAAGGTGTTGCAACCGCCGTAGCCGCGGGCGCGGTACTGCTTGTCGATGATGAAGCTCGGACGGTCGGTGCCGTTGAAGGGCTTGCCGTTCAGGCTCACCGCGGTCCAGGTCGCATCGAGGGGAAACATCTTCTCCTGAGGCTTGGCGGCCGGAACGTACTGCTTCTTCTCGGGCTTCTCGCGGTTGTCCTTGCCGAAGCCGGTGACGTTGGATCCCTGCGCCATTGCGCCCGTCGCCAGCATCCCCGCCGTCGCGGCACAAGCCATCGCGGCGAACAGCATCGCTCTCATCGTCAGGCCCTCCTTCGTCATCATCATTCGAACTCGCATGGTCGCGCACCGCGTCCCGGTTGCAAGAGTTCGGGCCGCGCGTTCCATGCGAAGCTCCGTGTCGGACGAAGCTCGCGCGGACGGCGTACGGACGCCCTTCGGATAAGATTCCAGCACAAATATGGTCAAGACTGTCTATCCCAGGTTTTCCTTGTCATCCCCTTCCAAACGTCGCTCCACGCTTACTCTACGTGAACAATCCCCCTGCGAGCCTCGTTAGAGCAGCTTAGAAGCGGGCGTGCGTTGAGCGCCATTGCATGACGGAGAGCTTCCTGTGTCGGGATTGGACGAGAACGGACGCGGCGGGGCAGGGCCGAACACGATGAGCCCGGCGCAATCGCGGGCCGCTCGCGGCATGCTGGGCTGGTCGGAGGCGGATCTCGCCGCCAAGGTCGGTCTGGCCGAGCAGGACGTGAAGGCCTTCGAGAATGGCACCGGCGATCCGGCCTCGGGCCGGATCGAGGCTTTGAGAAGTGTCCTCATGACCGCCGGCATCGTCTTTCACGAAGGCAGCGAGAGCGGGGTCGGCCTGCGCGCGACGGGCGGAGACGAGGGTACGCGCCTCGGCTCGCTGACTACGGAAAACGATCACTGAGGTTACGAGGCCGTTTCTGAACCTCTTCAGGCACCGCCGCGTCCCATCGCGAGGGCCTTCAGGTCGAAGGTCGGATCGGCGGCCTCGTCTTGGGTCGGCGATAGACCGCGCGCAATGATCCGGCGAGCGGCCATATGCTCGGCCGCCGAATCCACCGTCTCGATGCCAGTGAGGTGCGGACCGCGATAGCGGAACACCGTAAAGCCCCCGGCGGTGGCGCGTCGCACCGAGACGTCGCTCGGACCCGGCAATCCCACCATCTGCAGCTTGTGGCCGCCTTGATCGCTCCAGAACCAGGGGACGGCATCGTAGGGGGCGGGGCGCCCGGTGATGCGGGCGGCGAGGCAGCGGCCGTGGTCGATAGCGTTCTGGACGGATTCGACGCGCGCCGTACCATGGGCGGCGAAGCGTGTGGGAAACCGGGCACAATCGCCGATGGCCGAGATCGACGGATCGTCGGTGAGAAGGACGGAATCGACGACGATGCCGTCCTCCACGTGAAGGCCGGCCTCGGCCGCGAGATCCTGGTTCGGTAGGACACCGATCCCGATCAGGACCAGATCCGCCGGGCAGGTGGCGCCGTCCGACAGGACAATCGACGCGGCCCGACCGGCCCAGCCCTCTATGGCTTGCACGCCGCCGCCGAACAGGAAACGGATGCCGGCGCTCTCGTGGACCTCTCGGAAGAAGGTGGCGATCGGCTCGGACACCGCCCTCGCCATCGGGCGGTCGGCGGCCTCGATGACGGTGACGGACAGACCGCGCGCGGCGCAGATGCTGGCGAATTCGAGCCCGATGAACCCAGCGCCCACGATGGCGATGCTGCGCGCTTCGCCGATGGCCGCCTGGATCCGGTCGGCATCCGCGATCGAGCGCAGCTGATACACGCCCGCGAGCTCCGTCCCTGGCACCGGCAGAGGCCGGTTTCGCGATCCCGTGGCGAGGACGAGATGATCGTAGCCGAGGTCGCGTCCGTCGCTGAGGCGGACTCGGCGGGCCGCCCGGTCGATCGCAACGGCCTCGACCGAGGTCTCGCAGGCGATGCCGTGGTCCGCGTAGAAGCCCGGCGCACGCAGGAACAGGCCGGTGGCATCCACCTTGCCGGCGAGATAGGCTTTCGAGAGCGGCGGACGCTGATAGGGAAGGCTCGGCTCGTCGCCGATCATCGTCAGGAGTCCGCCGTAGCCCGCCTCGCGCAGGGAGGCCGCAGCCTGCAAGCCGGCCTGACCGGCACCGACGACGACGATCCCGGTCTCGCTCACGCCTCGAACTCCGCGGTGACCGAACTGACGGCCGGTGTCAGGGCCAGGCGCGGCAGCTTCCGACCGCCTTCCTTCACCGTGTAATCCCAGAACGCCGCCGCCGCCGGCCCGAGCACCTTGTCGGCGCGGCGGACCACGTACCAGTCGCGACGGATCGGCAATCCCTGCACGTCGAGCAGGATCATGCGCCCGCTCTCGACCTCGGCCGCCACCGTATGGCCGGAGATGAGGGCGATGCCGAGCCCGGCCATCACCGCCTGTTTGATCGTTTCGTTCGAGCCCGAATCGATCCCGAGTTTCGCGCGCTGGATCATGATGCCCGACATGAACTCTTCGAACACCGTGCGGGTGCCGGACCCCTCCTCGCGCACCAGGAAGGATTCCTCGGCCAGATCCGCCCGCGTGAGGTTGGTCCGCGTGCTGAGGCGATGACTCGGCGCCGCGATGATCACCAGTGGGTGCGCGCCGAACATCTCGGCCTCGATGGCGAAGTCGCGCGGCGGACGGCCCATGATGGCGAAATCGATCTCGTAGTTGCGCAGGGCCTCGACCATAGCGCCGCGATTGCCGACGACGAGGTTGATCTCCACCGCGGGGTAACGGTCGACGAAGCCGGCGATGATCTGGGGCGTGAAATACTTGGCGGTGGACACCACCCCCATGGCGACCCGCCCGCCGCTGCCACCCTTGAGGGTCTGGAGCCGGTCGGCGCAGGTCTCCAGGACCGTGTTGATGCTGTCGATCGCCCACAGCATCTCGCGCCCGGCATCGGTCGGCTTCAGGCCCGTGGGTGTCCGGTCGAACAGCAGCAGCCCCGCCTCTTCCTCCAACTGGCGGATGCGCGCATAGAGCGCCGCCGAGGTGACATTGAGTTCCTGGGCCGCACGGGTCATCGTTCCGAGGCGGGCGACCGCTGCGACGGCCTGGAGTTGCTTGAGCGAGAGGTTGCGCATCCGGCGTTTTTAGTTTTTTTGGAACCGCCCGCAAGTTTTTTCAGAATTCCTTCTTTGCACGGGGAATGCCCGTCTGGCGCTCTGGTTGAACCCGGCGCTATCGTGCAAAGGGCGGTGCTCCGGCCTTTCGACGGCCCGGAACCGAGACGGAAGATGAGCGGCCGGATGGTCTCCGGCGGGTCTGTGGAAGAGGACGTGAGCCGATGTCGTTGGGGTCTCTGGAAATTGGGTCGCGGCTCGACGCGTACCTCGCCCAGGCGGTCGCCGCCGATCAGGGACTCGCCGACGTTGCGGCGGTCATCGCAGCCTGTGCCGAGGCGGCTGTCGATGTGAGCGAGGTGATCGGCCGCGGCGCTCTGGGCGGCGGCGATCTCGCCGCGCAGGGTGAGCAGAACAGCGACGGCGACGTGCAGAAGGCCCTCGACGTTCTGGCGCACCAGCGCTTCACCGAGGCCCTGCGCGGCGCACCGGTGGCGGAGGTCGCTTCCGAGGAAGCCGAGGGCATCATGCTCCTCAACGCAGGCGCTCCCCTCGCCGTCGCCATCGATCCTCTGGACGGCTCGTCCAATATCGGCGTGAACATGGCGGTGGGATCGATCTTCGGCATCCGGCCCGTGGGCGCGACGGCGGAGAACCCCCTCAGCTCGTTCACGAGCCCCGGCACCGCCCAGCTCGCCGCCGGCTTCGTCACCTACGGCCCGGCGACCTCCCTGGTGCTGACGCTCGGCTTCGGCACACAGATCTTCACCCTGGACCGGGCAGAGCGCGTGTTCCGCCTCACCAGCCCGCGGATCGAGGTGGTGGCCGCCGCCAAGGAATACGCCATCAATGCCTCCAACGCCCGGCATTGGGACACCCCGGTGAAGGCCTATATCGAGGATTGTCTGGCCGGTTCCGAGGGACCGCTGGACAAGAACTTCAACATGCGCTGGCTCGGCTCCCTGGTCGCCGACGCGCAGCGGGTCCTCCTCCGTGGCGGCGTATTCCTCTATCCCGGCGACAACCGGAAGGGCTACGCGCAGGGCCGCCTGCGCCTCCTTTACGAGGCCGCGCCCATCGCGATGCTGATGGAGCAGGCCGGTGCCGCGGCCACCGACGGTGCCAACCGCATCCTCGACATCTCCGCCACCGGCATCCACGAGCGCGTGCCACTGGTGTTCGGTTCGAACGAGGACGTGGCCTGCGTCGCCAAGTATTACGGTGGCCGCAACGCCGCCGCCGGCCGCTCGCCCCTGTTCGGCCAGCGCGGGCTGATGCGCAGCTGACCGGGGACAGGCTGGAACCGGTCGGGTATCGTTCATGTCGGCGCGTCATCCCATCATCTCGGTCACCGGATCGTCGGGCGCCGGCACGACCTCCGTGCGCAACACGTTCGAGCAGATCTTTCGCCGCGAGGACGTGAGCGCGGTCTACATCGAGGGGGACGCGTTCCACGCCCTCGATCGCAACGCCATGCGCAAGGCCATGGCCGAGGAGCCGACCCTCAGCCACTTCGCGCCCCGCGCCAACCTGCTCCTAGAGTTGGAGGAGGTGTTTCGCAGCTACGGCGAATCCGGCGGCGGGCGCACGCGCCACTACGTCCACGACGTCGCCGATGCGCAGGCCTACGGCGCCGAGCCGGGCACCTTCACGCCCTGGGAGGATTTTCCGCCGGGCTCCGACCTGCTGTTCTATGAAGGCCTTCACGGCTGCGTCGTCGACGACAATGTCGACATGGCCCGCTACGCCGACCTCAAGATCGGCGTCGTGCCGGTAATCAACCTCGAATGGATCCAGAAGCTGCACCGGGACCGCTCGTTCCGCGGCTATTCCACCGAGGCCGTCACCGACGTGATCCTGCGGCGCATGCCGGATTACGTGCAGACGATCTGTCCGCAATTCACCTGGACGGACATCAACTTCCAGCGCGTGCCCACGGTGGACACCTCCAACCCCTTCATCGCCCGCTGGATTCCCACCGCCGACGAATCGATGGTGGTGATCCGCTTCAAGGACCCGAAGGGCATCGACTTTTCCTACCTGATCTCGATGATCCAGGGCTCCTTCATGAGCCGTGCCAATTCCATCGTGATTCCGGGCGGCAAGCTCGACATCGCGATGCAGCTCATCCTGACCCCGATCATCATGCAGCTCGTGGAGCGCAAGCGCCGGCTCGCCTGAGACGACCCGACGTCCGCGCGACGGCACTTGCCGGACCGACAGAGTGAACGAGATAGACCGTATGACGACCCGCACGGCCGGCCCCATCATCTCTCCCTCCATCCTCGCGGCGGATTTCGCGGCTCTCGGCCAGGAGGTCCGTGCGGTCTCCGAGGCCGGGGCGGACTGGATCCATCTCGACGTGATGGACGGGCATTTCGTGCCCAACATCACGTTCGGCCCCGACGTGGTGAAGGCGCTCCGGCCGCACAGCGCCAAGCTGTTCGACGTCCACCTGATGATCGCCCCCGCCGACCCGTATCTCGCGGCCTTCGCCGAGGCGGGCGCGGATGCGATCTCGGTCCATGTGGAGGCCGGACCGCATATCCACCGCTCGCTACAGACCATCCGAACCCTCGGCAAGCGCGTCGGCATCGCGCTGAATCCGGGCACCCCTGCGAGCGCCATCGAGCCCCTGATCGACATGGTCGATCTCGTCCTGGTGATGACGGTGAATCCCGGCTTCGGCGGCCAGAGCTTCATCCCCTCGACCCTGGAGACCATCGCCCGGATCAAGGCCATGACCGCCGGCCGTGCCATCGACATCGAGGTGGATGGCGGCATCACCGCGGAGAATGTCGGCCTCGCCGCAGCCGCCGGAGCCAACGCGTTCGTGGCTGGCAGCGCCGTGTTCAAGGGTGGGCCGGCCGGATATGCTGCGCGCATCGCTGCGATCCGGGCGGGCGCCGGCGGCACCGTCGCATGTTGAAGGCGCTGATCTTCGACGTCGACGGGACGCTGGCCGAGACGGAGGACCTGCACCGTCAGGCTTTCAACCGCGCCTTCTCGGAACTGGGGCTCGACTGGCACTGGTCGCCGGAGCTCTATGCCGACCTCCTCACCGTCATGGGCGGCAAGGAGCGGCTCGCCCATTACGTGGCCACCGAGCACGGCGAGCCGGATGCCGAACGCCGCGCCCAGATGAGCGAGATCCACGACCGCAAGACCGGGATCTACGGCGACCTCGTCACGAAAGGAGCCCTCGAACTGCGCCCCGGCATCGCGCGGCTCGTGGGGGAAGCCAAGCGCGCAGGCCTGCTCCTCGCGGTGGCGAGCACCACGAGCCGCCCCAACGTGGACGCGCTCCTCGCCGTCAACTTTCCCGAGGGCAGCCCCTTCGACGTGGTGGCCTGCGGCGACGAGGCTGAGCGCAAGAAACCGCATCCGGACGTGTTCGTCCTGGCCCTGACGCGCCTCGGCGTGGCGCCGGGGGAAGCCATCGCCTTCGAGGATTCGGTGGCGGGCATCCGCTCGGCGCTGGATGCGGGATTGCCCGTGGTGGCCACGCGAAGCCGTTACACCGGCGGACACAGCCTGGAAGGCGCTTTCTCGGCGGTGTCGGATCTCGGTGAGCCGGGGACGCCCCATACCCACCTCTCGGGAATCCCATGGGCAGGGGGCGTCGTCACCCTCGCGGGGCTGGCGGCCTGGCACGGGCGGGC